>NZ_JAXRUU010000058.1:0-19226 GCF_034497445.1 Halorubrum sp. AD140 | reverse complement strand
TCGACTCGCCGATCAGCCCGCCGCTCAGGACCGCGAGCCCGCCGTACCGGGCCGGGTTCCGCGCGACGAACTCGCTCGCGAGACAGGCCCCCTGCGAGAAGCCGGCGACGAGGACGCGCTCGGTCGGGACTCCAGCGGTCGTCGCCGCCTCGACCGCGCGGCCGACGGCGCGCAGCCCGGAGCTCCGTCCGGGCTCGTTGTCCGCGACCGGGGCGAGAAAGGAGTTCGGATACCAGGTGTTGGCGGTCGCTTGCGGGGCTATCAGCGCGACGTCGCCGTCCCCGGCGATCTCCTCGCCGAAACCGAGGATGCTCCGGGCGGTCGCGCCGCGGCCGTGGACGAGGACGACCGCGGCGTCGGCCTCGTCCACCGGCGTCCCGGCCGTCACCAGCTCCCCGTCCGCGTGTGGGTCGTCGCCCGCGTGCGGCGCTCGGCCGCTCATACGCCGACGCCCGCGTCCGCGTCGGGCAGGTCGTGCTTTGTCACCGGGAGGCCGAGCTCCTCTAAGGCCCCCTTCATGTGTCGGTCCTGCGCGAAGTCGGCGCCGTCCTCCTCGCGGAGCCGCTGGGCGGTCGCGAGCACCTCGCCCTTGCGACCCTCCGGAATCTCGTACTTGTCCGCGGAGAGCTCGATGACGAGCCCGTTGTTGTCCCGCGTGTAGATCGAGTGGAAGATGCCGCGGTCGAACACGTTGTACCCCTTTCCGGCCTCCTCTAACGCCTCCATGATCTCCTCGTACTCGTCGGGCTCGACGCTGAAACAGAGGTGATGGACCGCGCCGGTCCCGGGGCGCTGACCGCGGGCGGAGGGCCGGTCGTCGCTCACGAAGAACGTCAGGATGCGGTCGTCCCCGGTGTCGAAAAAGAGGTGCGTCTGCGAGGGGTCGTCGAGGTTCGGCTGGCGAAGGACGAGCGGCATACCGAGCAGGTCGCGGTAGAAGGCGATCGTGTCCGCCTCGTTGCTTCCCCAGACCGTGATGTGGTCGGTGCCGGTGGTGTGAAACGGTGCGTCCGGGAGCTCCGTCGTGACCGGAGCCCGAGTGTCCTCGCTCATACCGGTCGTACGTGACGAACACGTATAAAAACGAAAGGGACCGGCGGGTGATCGCCTGACATCGGTGTTATCGCCGGGGGCGCGGTCGGAGTCGTGTGAGCCGCGGCCGCCGGCGACGGGTCGCCGGCGAAGCGATCGATTTACCCGACCGATCGCGAATTGGAACCCATGGAGATACTGCTTCACTCCGGACTCGACCACCCGAACACGCTCTGGATCGCCGTCGCCGCCGTCGTCGCCTTCGCTCTCGGCGTCGGGGTGGGCGCGTTCCGACCGAGGATCGAGAGCGCGATCCGCGACGCGACCGAGGAGTGACCCGGCGTACACGTGCCCGGCGGCTGACCTGAGAGCGCGAGCCGACACGGCGAGCGGCGGCTACGGGCGCTGCCAGACGGGCGGCGCGACGCCGAGCGCGCGGGCGGCGATCGGATAGCCGAACGCGACGGCGAACACGAGGACCATGGAGGGGACGAATCCGACGGGGCCGACGAGCCGCTCGACCACCGCCAGAACGGCGAGCATCAACAGGAACATCACGCCCCAGTGAGGGGCGAGCTGGCGGATCTTCTCGCCGGTCGAGGTCATGCGCTCCTCGACGAGCGCCTCGAAAGAGAGTCTGTCGGTGTGGACGAGCGATCGTCCGGCGGGTCGATACGGGACCGAACCCGCCCGGAGACGGGTCAGTAGCGCGTGGGGACGAACGCGGCCGCGAGCAGCAGCAGCACCGAGAGGAACGCGAGGACCACCACGCGCGTCAGGCCGTCAGTGTACTGGTCGAACTGGTCTATCTCGGCGACCTGCGCCTCGTACCCCTCGATGTCGCTCGACAGCGCCATCGTCGAGTCGTCGGGGAAGGTCGCGACGAACTCCGTCTCGCCGATCGTCACGGGCGTTTCCTCCTCGATCTCGACCGTGTTGGTCTGGGTGCCCTCCCAGACGACGACGGCCTGGTCGGCCGTGATCTCGTCGACGGTCACGGTCCGGTCGTCGTACTCGAGGGAGTCGCCGGTCGCGTACGACTGCTCTTCGGGAGCCGGGAAGTACTCGTCCACCGGGACGAGCGTCGTTTCGTTGTCCTCGGTCACCGCGACGTACTCGCCGTCGTCGCGCTCGATGGTCTCGTTGTCGGCGCTGTCGTCCTCCTCCAGGATCGCCTCCCGGTCGAGCACCTCGACGAGGGTGAACTCGCTCGGCTCGTCGCCGGTTATCTCCACGCGCCACTCGCGGTCGTCGAGCTCGATCGTCGACTCGTTCTCCCACGTCTCCGAGCGCTCGACCGTCTCCTCCTGTTCGAGCGTTCCCATCATCCCGTCCTCGCCCTCGGAGATCCCGGCGACGGTGTACGACTCGCCGTCCACTTCGACCGTATCGTTCTCTGATACCTCGAAGTCGGGGTTCTCGAAGCCGATCTCCGGACTCTCGGCCGTGGCGGTGAGGACACCCGCACCGCCCGCGATCAGAACGAAGAGCGCGACGTACACGGCCACAGCGCGTCGTTGCATAGTTCCAGCATGGGTCACCCCGTGTATAACGGTTACTAAGCCGGGCTATCGAGCCGGGCGGGCGGCCCACCGCACCGCCCCGACGGACCCTCATCGGAGGTCGAGCACGGACGAGTCGACGAACGCATGCGACCGACCGGGCGGTCCACTGTCGCGCCGCGCGAGGTCGCCGTCGCGTCGTCGGTCGCCCCCGCCAACGACAACCCCACTCGCTCACTGTGAAAAAGGGGTTGCCATACAACTATTGAAGTTTGGTCGCCTCGGCCGAAACGTCCCTGATCGGGGAGATCGACGGGGTCGACTACAACAGTACTTTACTTGTGGCCCCACGAACACGAGCGATGGCAGATCCCGAACGGGTGGCCCCGCCGGAGGTTCTCGACAGCAAACGCGACGCGACGCGCTACCAGGTGCTGGTGGAGATCGCCGCTCGGCAGCCAGCGGTGAGTCAGACCGAGATCGCCGACGCGATCGGCGTGACCTCGCAGGCCGTCAGCGACTACGTCCGTGACCTCGTGGAACACGGCTACGTCGACAAGGGGGGTCGCGGGCGGTACAGCGTGACCAAGGAGGGCGTCGACTGGCTCATCTCCCGGACCGACAGCCTCCGGACGTACCTCGACCGCGTCAGCTCGGACGTCCTCGGCAGCGTCGACGTCGACGCCGCGGTCGCGCTGGCCGACGTCGCGGAAGGGAGGGAGGTCGGACTCGTGATGCGCGACGGGGTGCTCCACGCGAACCCCGCCGGCGGGACCGCGACGGCCGTCACCGTCACGGCCGCCGCGGCGGGGGAGGCGGTCGGCGTCGCCGACTTCGAGGGCGTCGTCGACTACGAGACCGGGTACGTGACGGTGGTACCCGTCCCGGACGTCACCGACGGCCGACGGCTCGACCCGGCCGACGTCGTGTCGGATCGCACGGACGAGAGCCTGCTCGCCGTCGCCGGAACGGAGGCGTACGCGCTCGTGTCGCGAAGCGGCGCGCGGCCGGACATCCGGTTCGGAACGGTCGACGGCGTCGCCGAGGCGGCGGTCCGCGGGCTGGACGTCCGCCTCGTCGTCACCACGGACCAGCTGCCGGAACACACGGCCAAGCTCCGAGAACAGAACGTCCCGCACGAAGTGGTCGATCCGGTGGACGACTGAGCGGCGCGGTCGATCGCAGCGGCGCCGATCGACCACCGAGGCCGTCGGCTGGAAGTAAATAGGGCGTGAGATTTTGCGAGGGAAGAGCGCTCCGAGAGCGTCTTCCGCATTCGCGCGCTGTGACGCGCTCATGCGAGGGGAGGGATTTGAACCCACGGACCTCTACAGGAGCGGATCTTGAGTCCGCCGCCGTTTCCGGGCTTGGCTACCCTCGCAAGCAGTCGAGACGAGGCCCTCGCGGAGATTTAAACCACCGGTTTTCCGCGCCGGTGATTGCCTGCGGGACCGGACGCCTCGCGCGAGACGCCTCACTTCGCGGCGATGTCCGCCCACACGAGGCGGTGATCCGAGGCGTCTTCCACGTCATCCGAGAGCCCGCGCTTGTTCGCGTCCGAACTCGGCCAAACGACCGACGACGAGTGCAGCGAGAGATCCGGCGAGGGGAGGGCCCAGTCGACTTTGGATCCGCCGTCGCCGAAGTCGGCGGTGGCGTACTGGTTACCCAGCTGTGCCCCGCCCGGGCTCGTGGGGAGGTTCCGCGTGTTGAAGTCGTCGTTCTCGACGAAGAACTCCGTCGCCGGGTCGAGCGGCTCGTCGCCGGGACCGGCGTTCATGTCCCCGAGCAGGACGTAGGAGGCGTCGTCGTTGATCCCGCCGTCGGTTCCGGAGTCGTCGTAGATGTACTCCGCGCCGGCGACGTAGTCCGCCCAGAACCGGTTCTCGTCGTGGTTCCATCGGCCGTTGAAGTTGTTCTCGAAGTCGAAGGCTGCCGGCGTCGGGTGCGAGAACAGCCCGTGGACAGTGTCGCCGTCGACGTCGAACGGCACGTCGATGTGCGTCTTCGAGGAGAGTCGATACACGTCCAGTTCGTCCTCCGTGAGGTAGATCCCGTCCTCGTCGACGCCCTCCTCCCCTTCAAGGGGGATCAGGTTGTCCGGCATGTCCGCCCACAGGAACTCCTGGAACGAGCGGATCGCGTCCTCGTCGAAGGGGAACTTGCTCGCGATTCCGAACGCGTACTGGCCCGGATACTCGCCGAAGCCGAACGCGTCGCCGGGGCGTGCGCCCGCCTCTCCGTCCTTGTTGAAGTCGTACTCCTCCTCCGGGAGGACCCCGGTGTTGCTCTCGGGCTGGAGCGTGTACTCGTACTCGATCCCCTCCAGGTTCTTCTCCTGCGGGACGCTGAGGTAGTTCTCGACGAACGCCTCGACGTTGGTCCGGTCCGTCGGGACGCCGTCGTCGACCGTCGCCTCCTGAATGTTGTTCGCCAGTTCGTTGACGACGAGCACGTCCGGATCGACCTCCTGCACGATGCGAGCGGCGGCTTCCGCCTGCTCGTCTCCGGACTCCTGGACCTGCCCCGTCCCCAGATCGACCACGTTGAATGCGGCGTACCGCGCGGTCGACGGCCCGCCGCGAGCGCCGACGGTCCCCGCGACGCCGGAGAGCGTCGCGGTCGCACCGATCGCTTTCAACACGCTGCGCCGTGAGTGGTGATGACCCATGTGAACACGCGTACTGGCCCTAAATGTTAAATTTTGACCACCGAGGAATCTGTTGGGATAAACGGAGACGAACCCGGGATCGAGAGCCGACGAATCGGGAGGGAGCGACCGCCCTCACAGCGCTATCATCCCGACGCCGACGACGGCGAGAAGGGCGGCGACGAGCCGGACGCGGAAGTAGCGCTCGCCGAGGACGACCCCGCCGAGGACGACGGCGACGATCGCCTGCGTGTTGATCACCGGCGACGCGACGCTCGCGGGCAGCGACGCGAACGCGACGGTGGTCAGGTGCTCGCCGAGCGCGACGAGCGCGCCGGCCGCGAGGAACTTCGGCGCATCGGCCCGAGTCACCGCCGGCGGGGTCCGGACCGCCGCGGGAAGGAGTACGAGTCCGGCCCCGGCGAGGAGCAGCGGCACCCACAGCGTCCCGGGGATCGCGAGCTCCTGGAGGGCCACGCGCTTCCCGAGGTCGGAGACGGCGTAACACGCCGCGCTCACCAACGCGAGCTGGGCGGGCCGGGAGTGGACGGCGCTGACGAGCGGCGCGAGCAGGCTCCCCGGCTCGTAGTTCGCGACGTACACGGCCGCCGTGGCGACGACGACGCCGGCGACCTGGACCGGCGCGAGCACCTCGCCGAGCAACAGCACCTCCAGCGGGAGCACGAACATCGGGACCACCTTGTTGATCGGGGTCACGTAGGAGACGTCGCCGCCGGCGATCGCTCGGAGGAAGAGGACGAACGCGACCGCGGTCGCCGTCGCGGTCCCGGCGACGACGGCGACCGCCTGGGGGTCGACCGTCGCCAGCGAGCGCGCGACCCGCTCGGGGGCGCCGAGCGGGTCGCTCGCCAGCGTCGCCCCGCCGAGGTCCGTCGTCGCGACGGTCACCGGGAGGAACCACGCGATCGCCGCCGCGTTGATCAGCACCGTGAGCCCCGCGGGCGGATAGCCGGAGAAGGAGCGCTTCAGCACGAAGATGTACACGCCCCAGACGACGGCGGCCCCGATCGCGAAGGGGAGGCCGAGTTCCATTGTCCGACCGGACGACCGGTCGCGGAAAGAAGCGTTCGATACGGTCGCGGCGCTCGGTCGGGATCGACCTGCGACCCGCGAAACGGTTAGGTCGCTTCGCCCGAGATTCGTTCGCATGGACGAGCACACCCAGGACCCCGGCGTCGCCCCGCCGCTCGGGAACCCGACCGGGTGGCACGCGGCCGCGGACGACCCCGACACGGCCGGCGACGTCGACGTCGCCGGCGGTCACTGGGAGCACGCCACGCTCCGGCGGGCCACCGAACACGGCGTCCGGCTGTTCAACGCCGGCGAGTACCACGAGTCCCACGACTGCTTCGAGGACGAGTGGTACAACTACGGGAGCGGGACCGCGGAGAGCGCGTTCCTCCACGGGATGGTGCAGGTCGCCGCGGGGGCGTACAAGCGCGTCGACTTCGGGAACGACGACGGGATGCGGTCGCTGTTCGAGACGGCGCTCCAGTACCTCCGCGGCGTCCCCGGCGACTTCTACGGCGTCGACGTCGACGAGGTGCGGGCGACGCTCCGGTCCGCGCTGGCCGACCCGACCGCCATCGACGGCTGGCGGATCCCCCTCGACGGCGCGCGCCCCGAGGCGTACCCGGCCGACTACGAGTACGCCGAGCGGATCGACGAGGCGCACTGAGCCGGGCCGGTCGCGAGCGGCGGCGATCCGAACGCGACTTATCGCCCGAGCGCGTTCGGTAGGTATGGACGTGTACGAACTGGGCGAGGGCGAGCCCGAGATCGCGGTCGTCGGCGCGATCCACGGCGACGAGCCCTGCGGCGCACGCGCGGTCCGGCGGCTCCTCGACGCCGAGCCCGACGTCGAGCGCCCGGTGCGGCTGATCGTCGCCAACGAGCGGGCCCTCGACGCCGGCGTGCGCTACCTCGACGTCGACCTCAACCGAACGTTCCCGGGGGACCTCGACTCGAACGCCCACGAGGAGCGGCTCGCGGCCGAACTGCTGGCGGCGGTCGAGGGCTGTACCACCCTCGCGATCCACTCGACGCAGTCGTCCGCCGAGCCGTTCGCGGTGATCGACTCGATGGACGAGGTCGCCCGCGCGGTCGCCCCCCACCTCCCGGTGGACGTCGTCATCCAGACCGACGCGTTCACCGAGGGACGGCTCATCGAACACCCGCACACCCTCGAGGTGGAGGCGGGCCTCCAGGGCTCGGACGGCGCCGCCGACAACGCCTACTGGCTGACGCGGGCGTTCCTGGCCGCGACGGGCGCGCTTCCCGCACCGGGCGCCGACGGCGTGGTCGACGCGGGCGGCCGCGACGACGTCGAGGTGTTCCGGCTCCGCGACCGGATCCCGAAGCCGGCCGGGGAGGAGTACGAGGTGTTCGCGCGTAACTTCGAGCGCGTCGAGGCCGGCGACCGGTTCGCGGCCGCCGACGGCGAGGCGCTCCGCGCCGACGAGCCCTTCTACCCCGTGTTGCTGTCGCCGTACGGCTACCGCGACCAGTTTGGCTACGTCGCCGATCGGGTCGGCACGATCGAGTGAGCGGCGAGGTCGAACCGGGTTACTCGACGAGGTCGATCGCGTCGCCACCGTTCGGCACCACGCAGATGAACGCGCCCGGCTCCTCGCTCTCGTTCCGGTACCAGTGCTCGACGCCCGCCGGGATGAGGAGCGCGTCGCCGGGAGAGACGACGCGTTCCTCCTCGCCGATCCCCACGACGTACTCGCCGGCGAGCACGTACTGCTCGTGTTCGACCGCGTTCGTGTGACGCGGGACCGCGGCGCCGGGCGCGAGCTCGAACCGCCGCATCGCGAAGGTCGGTGCGCCGTCCGACTCGTCGATGAGCACCCCCTTCCGGAGTCCGTCGGCGGCGTCGACCGCCTCGTAGCCGATCTCGTCGCCGCGCTTCAGGACCGCGTCCGACGCGCTCGCCTCCCCGCCGTGGGTAGTATCGTCCATATCGGCCGATCGGCGGCGGTCCGTTATATAAACGGCGGCGAGGGAGTCGGTGTCGTGTGTTTCGACCGTCACGCCCAGACGTTTAACCGCCCACCCGACTAACCCGGGAGTATGCGTGGACTCAAGATCGGGACGGTACTGGGAATCCCGGTCAGGCTCAACTGGACGTTCCTGATCGTGTTGCCGCTCTTCGCCTACCTCATCGGCTCGCAGGTCGGGGACATCGCCGGCGTGATGAACGAGACGCTCGGCGCCGGCATCGATCCGGCCACCCTCGGCGGCGGGCTCACTCCCTGGGCGCTCGGACTGGCGGCCGCGCTCGGGCTGTTCGTCGGCGTCCTCCTCCACGAGTTCGGCCACTCGATCGTCGCCATGCGCTACGGGTACGAGATCGAGTCGATCACGCTGTGGCTGCTCGGCGGGCTGGCCAGCTTCACCGAGTTTCCCGAGGACTGGAAACACGAGTTCTGGATCGCGATCGCGGGACCGGTCGTCAGCGTCGCGGTCGGCGTCGCCTGCTACGGCGTGTTCCTCGTCTCACCGATCGGCGCCGACGCCGTGCTGTTCGTGTTCGGCTACCTCGCCCTGTTGAACGTGGTGCTCGCGGCGTTCAACATGCTCCCCGCCTTCCCGATGGACGGCGGTCGCGTTCTGCGGGCGCTTTTGGCCCGGAACCAGCCGCACGCGCAGGCGACCCAGCGCGCCGCCGCGGTCGGGAAGGCGTTCGCGTTCGCGATGGGGTTGATCGGCCTGTTCAGCTTCCAGCTGCTGCTCATCGTGCTCGCCTTCTTCATCTACATGGCCGCCTCCGGCGAGTCCCAGCAGACCACCCTGAAGGCGGCCTTCGAGAACGTCACCGTCGCCGACGTGATGACGCCCCGCGAGGGGCTCCACACCGTCACCGAGGACACCTCCGTCGCCGAGCTGATGAGCCGGATGTTCGAGGAGCGGCACACGGGCTACCCCGTGCTCCGCGGCGGTGACCTGGTCGGGATGGTGACCTTGGAGGACGCCCGGTCGGTCAGGGACGTCGAGCGGGACGCCTACCGCGTCGACGACGTGATGGCGACCGACCTCGTCGCGATCGGCCCGAACGCGGACGCGATGACCGCGCTCCAGACGATGCAGGAGCACGGCGTCGGTCGCCTCCCCGTGGTCGACGAGAGCGAGAACCTCGTCGGGCTCATCTCTCGCTCCGACCTGATGACCGCGTTCAACATCATCCAGACCGGCGGCACCCCTACCCTCATCAGCGGTCGTCAGTCGGTCGAAGGCGACCGCGGCGTGTTCTGAACCGCGGGCGCGTCCGATCGAAACCGACTCTTCTCTGCCACCCGAACGGGCGCATATGAGCGATTCGGACGCGACTGGGGCGGTCCCGGTCACCGTGTACACCCGCGAGGGATGCACGCTCTGTGTCGCCGCCCGGGAGACGATAGCGGAGACGGCCGCGGACCTCGGCGTGGGGATCGACCTCGAGATGGTCGACGTCGACGAGGACCCCGAACTCGCCGAGGAGTACGGCGAGCGCGTCCCCTACGTGCTGATCGACGGCCACCCGGCGTTCAAGTACGAGGTCGACGAGCGCGAGCTGCGCCTGAAGCTGCTCGCGGCGGCGTAGTGGAAAAAGCCGCGGGCCGGAGCCGCGCTACTCGACGATCTCCTCGGCCGCGCCCGGGGCGTTGGCCTTCAGCCGCGTGACGGCCTCGGTCGCGTTCGACCGGGAGGCGTACCCCTCGCCGGAGTCGGCGACCACGTTCCCGTTGCGGTGGCGCAGCCGCCAGCGCCACTCGCCGGCGGCGTCCTCGTAGATCTCGAAGGCGGCGCTCCCGACCTCCAGCACGGAGGCGTCGGGGGCGTGGCCTCGAACGCGCTCGATCGCGTCCTCCGCGCCCGACTTCGAGGCGTACCCCTCACCGGAGTCGGCGACCACGTTCCCGTTGCGGTGCCGGAGCCGCCAGCGCCACTCGCCGCCCTGGTCCTCGTACAGCTCGAACGTCGCGCCCGCGCTGCCCGCGCCGTCGCTGGCGTCGGCGTCCCCGACGCCGAGCTCCGCGAGGGCGGCCTCGGCGGCGTTCGACCGCACGCTCTCGAGCCCCTGACGGGCCTTCGACCGCGAGGAGTACCCCTCGCCGGAGTCGGCGAGCACGTCGCCGTTCTCGTGGATCAGCCGCCAGCGCCACTCGCCCGCCGCGTCGCGGAACAGCTCGAAGGCGGCGGGGTCGACGCGGAGGTAGTCGGCGGCGGCGACGTGCTCGCGGACCCGGGCGAGCGCGCGCTTCGCGTTCGACTTCGAGGCGTACCCCTCGCCGGAGTCGGCGACGACGTTCCCGTTGTCGTGGCGGAGCCGCCAGCGCCACTCCTCGCTCGCGTCCTCGAACAGTTCGAACGTGGCCCTGCTCGCGGGCTCGGCGTCGCCGTTCGGAACCGCCACGGCCGGCTCCGCGGCGTCCTCTGGCTCCGGCCCGTCGTCGGCGGCGACCGCCTCGGCGTCCTCAACGGCCGTCTCGATCCGAAGGAGGCCGGCGCCGCGCGCGTTCCGCCTGACGCTGTGGAGCCCCTGTTGGGCCTTTCCGCGGCTGCTGTACCCCTGTCCGGAGGTGGCGATGACGTTCCCGTTGCGGTGGCGCAGCCGCCAGCGCGGCCTGCCGCCCGCGTCCTCGAACAGCTCGAACCGGGCCTTGCTCTCGCGGAGCGACGCGGCCTCGGCGCGCGCGGCCTCGGCCTCGGCGTCGAGTTCCGTCGCGCGCTCCTCCGCGACCGACAGCTCCCCGCGCGCCGATTCGAGGTCGTTGCGAACCGCCTCCAGCTCGTCGCGCGTCGACGCCAGATCCGCTCGGGTCGACTCCAGCTCGGCGCTCGTCTCGTCGCGCTCGGTCGCGGCGGCGGCCGTCTCGCTCCGCATCCGCTCGTAGTCCTCGTACACCGGGTCGGAGAGCAGCGGCACGACCGTCCCGGCGAGCCCGATCAGGAGCAGCCCGACGCCGTACAGCGTGATCACGGTCGAGTCCCCCGACGCGGTGAACCACCCCTCCGGGAAGATGTTCACGAACCACACCACGGCGAGGACGCTCACGGCCGTCCCGAGGTACCCGAGGAACGTCCCAGTTCGTCGGAGCGGGAAGCGGATCACCGCCCCGAGCATGACGAACGGGGGCGCGAGCGCCGCGAGCGCGTACGCGATACCGCGGGTGGTCGTCGCCGACTCAGTGAGAGAGAACAGCACGACGCCTGCCAATCCGAGCAGCACTCCGAACCCGAACAGCCAGTATCCGTTCACCTCGTCGGCGGTCCTCGGCGTGCCGATCCGACGCTCGTACAACCCACCGCGTGCGTCCGGTTGACTGTCGGCTGCCATAGTACGATAGTTGGAAGCCATCCGGTTATACGTGTGGGTGTGTGACATGATATCTCAGAACAATCAGTGACTACCGCGACCCGAGCGTTTACCCGTCGAACGGCCCCCCGTAGGGTATGCACGTACTTCGAGGCGGTCGCGTGGCTGACGCCGACGGAACCCGCGAGGCCGACGTGGCGATCGCGGACGGAGCGATCGTCGCGGTCGGCGACGACGTCGACGACGCGGGGGAGGTCGACGGGGAGATCGACGCCGAGGGGAAGGTCGTCGCGCCCGGGCTGATCGACGCGCACGTCCACGTGATGATGGACGGGCGGCCCGACGTCGCCACGGCGGTGTCTGACAGCGACTACACCGCGAGCTACCGGACGGCCGGGAACCTCCGTGCCGCCGTCGAGGCGGGCGTCACGACCGTGCGCGACCTGGGGAGCCGAGGGACCCTCGCGCTCGACGCGGGCGAGTCGGTCGCCGCCGGCGAGATCGAGGGCCCGCGGGTGCTCGCGTGCGGCCGCAACGTGATCATGACGGGCGGTCACGGCAACTGGTTCGGACGCGAGGCCGACGGCCCCGCGGAGGTCCGGAAGGCGGCCCGCGAGCAGCTGAAGGCGGGCGCGGACGTGCTCAAGTGCATGGCGACCGGCGGCGTCCTCACCGAGGGCGCGGTGACGGGCGCCCCCGAACTGACGCCGGAGGAGCTGGCGGCGTTCACCGACGCGGCGGCGCCGACCGACACGCCGACCGCGGCCCACGCCCACGGGGCGGAGGGGATCAAGAACGCGGTCGAGGCCGGGATTTCGAGCGTCGAGCACGGGACGTTCATGGACCGGGAGGCCGCCGAGATGATGGCCGAGCGGGGCACCTACTGGGTCCCGACCGCGAGCGCGCTCCGGGGCATCGTCGACAACGGGATCGAGGCCGGCATTCCGGAGGACGCCGTCGCGAAGGCCGAGGACGCCGCCGGCCGCTTCGACGACGCGTGGGACCACGCGCTCGAGGCCGGCGTGCCGATCGCGATGGGCACCGACGCCGGCACGCCGTTCAACTTCTTCGGAGACATCCCGCGAGAACTGGCGTCCATGGTCGAGTACGGCCTCTCGCCGGAAGCGGCGCTGGAGGCCGCCACCGTCAACGCCGCCGACCTGCTCGGGCTCGACGACGTCGGTCGCGTCGCCGAGGGGTACCGCGCCGACCTCGTCCTCCTCGGCGCGGACCCCACCGAGGACGTCGAAGCGTGGCAGGACCCGGCGGCGGTGTTCGCCGCCGGCGACCGGGTCGCGTAGCTCGCCTGTCCGCCGCGTCGACCGGCGAGCCGCGACGGTTCCCGGTCTCGAACCTGCGTTTTTAACCCGAGCCGCCGCGAGGATCCGCCGATGACGAGCGCGCACTCCGGACCGCCGAACCGGTACGCGGACCCTGCCGAGAACCCCTACGTCGAGGCGCCGCCGACCGACTTCGAGCCGGTCGAGGCGCTCTCGGCCGAGGACGCCGCCGAGCAGGCGTCGCTGCTGCGGGCGGCGGTCCGCGAACACGACCACCGGTACTACGTCCAGGCGGATCCGCTGATCTCCGACGAGACGTACGACCGGCTGTACCGCCGGCTCGAGGAGCTGGAGGAGGCGTTCGACCTCTCGACCGAGGACTCCCCCACGCGCCGCGTCGGCGGCGAGCCGCTCGACGAGCTGGAGACCGTCGAGCACGTCGCGCCGATGCGCTCCATCGACAACGCGACCGAAGCGGAGGCGGTCCGGGAGTTCGACGAGCGCGTCCGGCGCGGGCTCGCCGCCGAGGGGTTCGACCCCGACGACGTCGCGTACGTCTGCGAGCCGAAGTTCGACGGGCTCTCCGTCGAGGTCGTCTACGAGGACGGCGCGTACCTCCGCGCCGCAACCCGGGGCGACGGGACCAAGGGCGACGACGTGACCGAACAGGTGCGGACGATCCGGTCCGTCCCCGGCCGGCTCCGCGGCGACCCGCCGGCCCGGCTCGCGGTCCGCGGGGAGGCCTACATGCCCCGCGACGCGTTCGAGGCGTACAACGAGGAGCTGATCGAGCGCGGCGAGGAGCCGTTCGCGAACCCGCGAAACGCCGCCGCCGGGACGCTCCGCCAGCTCGACCCCGCGGTCGCCGCCGATCGCCCGCTCGACGTCTTCTTCTTCGACGTGCTGGCGTGGGGGCCCGGAGAGGGAGACGGCGAAGCGAGCGCCGACTCCCCCGAGCGTCCCGACGCTCACTGGGACGAGTTCGACGCGTTCGACGCGTTCGGGCTCCGCCGCGCTGACCGGATCGAGCGCGTCGACGACGTCGAGCGCGCGATCGAGTACCGCGACCGCCTGATGGCCGAGCGCGACGACCTGGACTACGAGATAGACGGCGTCGTGATCGCGGTCGACGACCGGGCTCACCGCGAGGCGCTGGGGTCGACGTCGCGGGCGCCGCGCTGGGCGTTCGCCTACAAGTTTCCGCCTCGAACCGCGACGACGACCGTCACGGGGATCACCGTGCAGGTCGGGCGGACGGGGCGGCTCACGCCGGTCGCCGAGCTCGACCCGGTCGAGGTGGGGGGCGTCAGCGTCTCGCGGGCGACGCTCCACAACCCCGCGGAGATCGAGGCGCTCGGCGTGAACGTCGGCGACCGCGTGCGGATCTACCGCGCGGGCGACGTGATCCCCTACGTCCCGGAGGTCGTCGAGAAGCGCTCGGAGGGGACCTACGAGTTCCCCGACACCTGCCCGATATGCGACGCCCCCGTCGAGCGCGACGGCCCGCTCGCGTTCTGCACCGGCGGGCTCGGCTGCCCGGCACAGCTGGATCGGGCGGTCGAACACTGGGCGCGGCGGGACGCGCTCGATATCGAAGGGCTCGGCCCCGAGCGGGTCGAACAGCTCCGGGAGGCCGGCCTCGTCGAGTCGCTGCCGGACCTGTACGACCTGACCGTCGACGACCTCGCCGCGCTGGAGGGGTGGGGCGAGACGAGCGCCGAGAACCTCGTCGCCGAGCTGGAGCGGACGAAGGCTCCCCCGCTCGACGACTTCCTCGCCGGGCTCGGGATCCCCGACGTGGGGGCGACGACCGCTCGCGCGCTCGCGGCGCACTTCGGCGACCTCGACGTCCTCCTCGACGCCGACGAGGAGGCGCTGCGGGAGGTGGACGACGTGGGGCCCGAGGTCGCCGAATCGATCCGGACGTTCCTCGACACCGAGGAGAACCGGGCGGCGGTCGAGGGGCTCCGCGAGCGCGGGGTCGAACCCGAGTCGACCGACGTCGAGACCGGCGACGCGCTCGACGGGCTCACCGTCGTCTTCACCGGGTCGCTGTCGACGACGCGGAGCGAGGCGCAGGCGCACGTCGAGGCGCACGGGGCGTCGGCGACGTCGAGCGTCTCGGGCAACACCGACTACCTCGTCGCCGGCGAGGACCCCGGGCGGTCGAAGCGGGACGACGCCGACGACGAGGGCGTGCCCGTGCTCGACGAGGACGAGTTCGCCGACCTCCTCGCGGAGCGCGGGGTGGCGTGGCCGCCGGACGCCGACGAGTAACGCCGCGGCTCCCGCAGTCAGTTCTCTCGGCCGAACGAGGGTGGCATTGACCGAGCAAAAAGGAAACCGGTCGGCTCAGGCGAGCGGGAGGACCGTCGACATGATCAGCACGGTGATGAGACCCGTCACCGAGATGATCGTCGTGAGGGCGGTCCAGGTCTGGAGCGTCTCCTTCTTCGTGAGTCCCCCGATCTCGCTGACGAGCCAGAAGCCGGAGTCGTTGAACCACGAGAAGATGTTGCCGCCGGCGCCGATCGCCATCACGAGGTACGCCGGGTGGACGGCCAGATCGCCGACGAGGGGTGCCATGATCCCCGCGGCGGTCAACATCGCGGCCGTGGCCGACCCCTGCGCGATCCGGACGATCGCAGCGATGAGCCACGCGGTGATGAGCAGGCCGATCCCGACCTCCTGAAGCGCGTTCGCAAGGTAGTCACCGATGCCGGATGCCGCGAGCAGCGCGCCGAACGCGCCCCCGGCCGCGGTGATCGCGGCGATGTTCCCGCCGCTTTTTAGCGCCTCCGTGAGTTCGTCGTTCCACTCACTCTGGGTCAAGTTCTCGTAGCGGTAGAACGTGTACGCGGCGGCGAGCGCGGCGATTGTCAACGCGACGTTCTTGTTGCCGAGGAAGTCGGTGTACGGCTGCAGCGAGGCCAGGGCCGGTACGGCCTCCTGGAACGTGTTGACGAACGTAGAGGACGCGATCAGCACGACGGCCAGCAGGATCGGCGCCAGCGACTCCAGAACGCCCGGGAGCTCGCTGGTCGGCCGGTCGGCCACTTCCTGTAGCTCCTCGGTGGAGGTCGCCATAGTGTCCCGCAGCGGGATGTCGAGCCGGCTGTTGATCCAACGGCCGTACACGAGCCCGGACATGATCGCCGCCGGGATGGCGACCGCCAGTCCCACGAGTATCGTCATCCCCAGGTTGCTTCCGACCTCGTCGGCGACCGCCAGCGGACCGGGCGTCGGCGGGACGAACACGTGCGTCGTCGCGGCCCCAGCGCCGACGACGACGATGAACAGCGTGTAATCCTTCCCGATGCGTGCCCGCATGGAGCGCGCCAGCGGCGCCATGAGGTAGAACACGCTGTCGAAGAACACGGGTATCGCGAGCACGGAACTGCTTCCGAGCAGCGCCACGTCGGCGTTACCCGACCCGAGCAGGTTCTGGAAGCCGCGGACGATTCGCTGGGCCGCGCCACTCTCCAACATCCCCTTCCCGATGACCGCGGCCATCAGGATGGGTATCCCGATCCCGGCCATGCCGTTCCCGAACGCCGTCGCCACCTCCCCACCGGCGTCGGCGGCGGTGAAGTCCGCGACGAATATCGTGTTCACCACGCCGACTAGGAACGCGGAGATGATCAGCCCGATGAACGCCGGGAGGTCCAACCACACCAGCAGCGCGATGACAATGATCAGTCCGATTATGAACGTTAGAAGCGGGCTATGCGCGAACTCGACAGCGGCCTGAAGTGGTATTAGAACCATACAGACCGATATATATACAAACAATAATTAAAATTTTCGTCACTATCGAAACAACGCAATCGGACGTTCGTTCGCCCTAAATTCGAGAATTCAGATCGAATAGTAACCTTATATGTCAGTGAAAAACAATCAGAAGCTACAGAATAACTCTTCTCTGATCCCGAATAGAGGTTCCAGGCGACAGGGAAAGTCAGTCGCACCGTTCCGTCATCGAGCGAGTCACAGACGAGGCTCGCAGTCGTCTCGGCGATGGCGGAGCCCACCGCTCGGCAAAACCCGCAACCCTTTATTCGAGGACGCGGGAACGTGGAGTCATGACCGCCATCGAGCTGCGCGGCGTGACGAAGGCGTTCGGCGACGTTACGGCCGTCCGTGACCTCGACCTGTCCGTCGAGGAGGGCGAGGTGTACGGGTTCCTCGGCCCGAACGGCGCCGGCAAGTCGACGACGATCGACATGCTGCTCGATCTCGTCCGGCCGACCGCGGGCACGGTGCGCGTGCTCGGGCAGGACGCCACGGCCGACGGCGTCGCGATCCGCCAGCGGACCGGCGTTCTTCCCGACGGGTTCGCCGTGTACGACCGCCTCTCCGGGCGGAAGCACGTCGAGTTCGCGGTTCGATCGAAGGACGCCGACGACGACCCGGACGCGCTGTTAGCGCGCGTGGGGCTCAGTGACGACGCCGACCGCAAAGCGGGCGACTACTCGAAGGGGATGCGCCAGCGGCTCGCGCTCGCGATGGCACTCGTCGGGGACCCCGACCTGCTCGTCCTCGACGAGCCCTCCTCCGGGCTCGACCCGGCGGGCGCGAAGGAGATGCGCGAGATCGTCCGCGCGGAGGTCGACCGCGGCGCGACCGTGTTCTTCTCCTCGCACGTGCTCGAACAGGTCGACGCCGTCTGCGACCGCGTCGGCATCCTCCGCGAGGGCGAGCTCGTCGCCGAGGACTCCGTGGAGGGGCTCCGCGAGGCCGTCGGCGACGAGGAGACGCTAGAGATCGCCGTGGGGAGAACGACCGGCGGGGACGCGTCCGACGAGACGGACGAACCGAGTGACGTCGCCGCCGAGACGGCGCGCGCGGTCGAGGGCGTCAGCCGAGTCACTCGCGACGGCGCCACTCTCGTCGTGAACTGCGACGACGGGGCGAAGACGCGCGTCATCGGCGCCCTGGAGGACGCGGGCGTCGTCGTGCGGGACTTCCACACCAGGGAGGCGTCGCTGGAGGACCTCTTCCTGGCGTACACGGAGGGCGACGCCGCGGAATCTACCAGTGCAACTCCGGACACTGCCGCCGCAGACGGGGAGGTGCGCCGATGAGCCTCGCCGCCGTCGCCGAGAAGGACTTCCAGGACGCGGTGCGATCGCGCGGGATGATCGCGCTCGTGGCGGTGTTCTCGCTGCTCGTCTCGGCGTTCGCGTTCGTCGTCAGACCCGGCGGACAGGGCGGCGAGCAGTTCGCGACGGAGATGCTGTTGAGCTTCTTCGTCGGGCCGTTCCTCGTGACGACGCTCGTGCCGCTGGTCGGCGTGGTCGTCGGGTACAACGCCGTGAGCGGCGAGCGCGAGTCGGGCTCGCTGAAGCTGCTCCTGTCGCTGCCGCACTCCCGCGCCGACGTCGTCTTCGGGAAGGTCGTCGGCCGCGGCGCGGCGTTGGCGCTCGCGGTGCTCGCCGGGTTCCTGTTGCCCGCCGTCGTGTTGATCGTCGCCCCCGTGTCGTTCAACGCCGGGGCGTACCTCGGGTACACGGTGTTCGCGGCGGCCCTCGGTATCGTCTTCGTCGCCATCGCGGTCGGCTTCTCGGCGGCCGCGACGACCCAGCGGCGCGCGCTGATCGGCGGGATCGGGATCTACGTCCTGTTCGTGCTGCTGTGGGGGGCGGTCACCGGACAGTTCCTCGACGCCGCGAGCCCGATCCTCGATCCCCTGCCGGTGTCGACCCAGCAAATCGGCGTGTTCCTGCAGGTCGCGAACCCCACGACCGGCGTCGAGGTCCTGACGAACGCGTTCCTCGGCGAACAGCTGTTCTCCGGGGAGCGGATCAATCAGCAGGTGTCTGCGGTCTCGATGCTCGTGTTCTGGACGATCGCGCCGCCGCTGGTCGGGCTCTGGAAGTTCGACGCCGACGACCTGTAGACGGTCGGTACCTCCGGCGTCGAACCGACGGCGCCGACGGCGCTTCCCCTACGAACCACACCGGGAGAACCCTGGAGTAGACACCGAGCGTTTCTGATACCCTCTGCCACCGAGTGCGATCCGTCCTGTTGTCGATTCGCTCTGCGGCAGCCGTCACGTGAACAGAATCAACAATACCAGAGGCGGTCACGCGTGCACCCTCAGCGCCCGGAGATAAACAACGGTCTCCTCGACGTGCAGCGCTCCGGAGAATGCACAAACAGAGGTCGTGTGAAGCCAAGGGCCGGATTTGAACCGGCGTTGGGCGGCTCTGCAGGCCGCTGCGTCTGACCAGACTCTGCCACCTTGGCGCTATCGGACGTACCGCAGTCGAGCGTTTAAGCCTAGCGGTCGGCGAGTAAGCGAGCCGCACCTCGCGCTCGACGGAAATGAAAACGGCCCACGGACACGGTGTCCGTGGGCGTGATCGCGTGTGGGGCGATCGCCCCGATATGAATGGGCAGGCGGCGAACCGCGGTTCCCAGAGGATCGCTCACTCCAG
>NZ_JAXRUU010000057.1:0-19621 GCF_034497445.1 Halorubrum sp. AD140 | reverse complement strand
GCCGGACTCCCGCCCGCCCGAACGGCTCCCGAATCCGAGCTTCTCTTTGAGCTTCTGGAGTAGCGCCATTGCCGGCGGCTACACGTGCGAGATATTTAAAAACCCTCTCCGCCGCAACCACCCGCCGTCTCCGTCTCGCCGGTTTATAAGTGTGGCCGGCACGTTCCAGCGGTATGAACGTCATCAACCCCGTCATGTGGTCGGTCCACGTCGGCTTCGCCGTCCTCTGGGTCGGCAGCGTGCTGTTCGTCAGCCTCGCGATCCTCCCGCCAGCGCTCCGCGGCGACATCGGCGGTGACGCGCTCGGGTCGGTCGTCGGGCGCCTGCGCTGGAGCACCCGGATCGGCGCGGCCGCGTTCGTCCTCACCGGCGGGCACATGGCCGGGACGCTGTACCCGTTCGAGGCGCTGACCGGGACGCCCCGCGGCCACCTCGTGGTGACGATGCTGGGGCTGTGGTTCGTCGGCACCGGGCTCGTTGAGGTCGCCGGCTCGAAGCTGGCCGACGGGCTCGACGCGGGCAAGCTCCGCGAGCCCGCCCGCGACGCGAAGCCGTTCCTCTACGGCGCCGCCGGACTCTCCGTGGCGCTGATCGTCACCGCCGGGCTGCTGGCGACGCCCGGTGCTATGTAAGGAGGCGACGCACCCCTTCCGCCGCCGCGCGATTACTCCAGTTCCGCCCGCAGCGCCGCGTTCATCGCGTCGACGGGCGCTTCCCTGTCGGTCCAGATCTCGAACGCCTCCACGCCCTGAAACAGCAGCATCCACGCCCCGTCGATCGTCGTCGCGCCCGCGTCGGCCGCCTCTCGCAGGAGCCGGGTCTCGATCGGCGCGTACACCGCGTCGAGGACGGCGAGGTCGCCGTGGAGGTGCGCCGCGGGCACGGGCGTCGACCCCGGATCCTCCATCCCGACGCTGGTCGCGTTGACGAGCACGTCCGCGCTCGCGACGCGCTCGCCGATGTCGTCGAGCCCGCCGCCGGTGGCGCCCGGGACGGCCTCCGCGAGCGCGACGGCGCGCTCGGCGGTGCGGTTCGCCACGCGGACGCTCGCGCCCGCGTCGGCCAGCGCGAACGACGCGGCCCGCCCCGCGCCGCCGGCTCCGACGACGACCGCGTCGGCTCCGTCGAGCGTCACGTCGTGGCGTGCGAACGCCCGCGTCACGCCGGCCGCGTCGGTGTTGTAGCCGCGGGGCCGGTCGGCTTCGCCGGCGCGAACCGGCCCGAAGTCGACCGTGTTGACCGCGCCGATCCGCGCCGCGAGGGGGTCGGTCTCGACCGCGTCGAGCACGTCCCGCTTGAACGGCACCGTGACGTTGAGCCCGGCGACGCCGAGGTCGGCGGCGCCGGCGACCGCCGCGGCCGCCGCGTCCGGGGCCGGTTCGAACGTCACGTAGCGCGCGTCGATCCCCAGCGCCTCGTAGCCCGCCTCGTGGAGCGGCGGCGACAGCGAGTGCCCGACCGGGTTCCCGATCAGTCCGTACACGTCCATGAGCGCTCACGCGGCCGCGACCGACAAAAGGGGCGCGGTCGGCGTGGGGCCCCGACTCGCGTTCCGCCCTCACTCCCCGTCCGTCTCCCGCTCTCCGTCGATGACGTCCTCCAGCGTCTCCGTCCCCACGTCGCTCGCGAGCCTGACGCCGACGAGCGAGACGACGATCCCCGCGACGATGAACGCCGCGAGCCGCTGGGCGGGACTCACGACGAACCCGATCATCTCGAACGGGTCGATCACCGCCTCCTGCGCGAGGAAGTACCCCGCGAACCCGCGGACGACGAGCGAGACGGCGACGATGACGAACGGGAGGTTGAGGTACGGGGTCCGGATCCCCTCGTCGCGGATCAGCTCGTCGAGCAACCGGCCCACGGCCGCGGTCACGCCCGCGACCGCGAACCACGGGACCGCCGCGTAGGTGAACTCCATCGCCTCGACGACGCGGGGCGCGTCGGCCCCGAGGTCCGAGGCCGACAGCACGCCGAAGAAGCCGCCGACGAGGGCCAGTCCGGCGCCGACGACGTACGTCACGATCGACACCTGCCCGGCGTACAGCGCCTCGCGGATCCGCTCCGGCACTCCCGCGACGACCCGGTCTATCGCGAGCCCCTTGTACAGGAGCGCCGCGCCCAGCAGTCCCGCGACGCCCGCGACCGCCTCGCCGGCGGAGAACCAGTAGAACAGCGCGGGAAACAGCAGCAGCGCGACCCCGAACGGGACGAGGATCGTGGACCGGAGCTGCTCGTCGGCGAGGAACTGCTTGAGCAGGTAGTACGTCGACTCGATGTCGCGCGCCTGACGGACGACGACGCGGTCGACGGAGTCGACCGGGATCCGCGACTCCACGATCGGGAGGACCTGCTCGTCCTCGGCGGAGTCGACGACGACGACCGCGGCGCGGGGGTCGTACCGGTCCACGAGGTCGTCGAGCTGCGCGGCGATCGACCGGTCTGCGCCGACGGCGGTGTCGCTCTCGGCGGAGACGACGGCGACGACCGCCTCCTCTCGCTCGTCGCGGAGGTCGCGGGCGACCCGCAGCGACTCGAGCAGACAGTTGACGCTGGCGTCCTCCGGGTCGCTGAGCCCGGCGTCGGTGACGAGCGACCGGACCGCCTCCCAGCCGGCGACCGGCATCGGGACGTTCGTGGCCCGACCGATCGCCCCCGAGCGGTCGATGCAGATGACCAGCGTCGTCACGTCTCGACACTCGATCCGCCCGGATAAAAAGCTCCCCGTCGGCGGGCCTACCGCAGCTCGACGTCCACGTCGCCGCCCTGGTCCGCGAACACGCTCGCGACGCCGCTTCCGGCGGCGAACGCGACGCGCTGCGTGCCGATGCCGAGCCGCTCGACGAGCCCCCGCTCCGGCGTGAACTCGCGCACCTCGGGCGCCGCGTCGATCAGCTCTTCGAGCCTCGCCTCCACGTCGTCTTCGGTGCCCAGCTCGTCGACGAGCCCGATCTCGAGGGCGTCGGTGCCGAGGTAGACGCGCGCCTCCGTCTCCCGAACCGTCTCGGGGTCCATGTCCCGGCCCTCGCTCACGGTCTCGACGAACTGCTCGTAGTAGCCGTCGATGATCCCCTGGAGGTACTCCCGCTCGTCCTCCTCGATCTCGCGCAGCGGGACGCCCGCGTCCTTGTACTCGCCGGCCGTGAACTGCTCGTAGGAGATCCCGAGCTTGTCTGCGAGCCCGGCGGCGTTCGGCCGAGAGCCGACGACGCCGATGGAGCCGACGAGGCTCGCGTCGCGCGCCCACAGCTCGTCGCAGCCGCTTGCGATCCAGTAGCCGCCGGACGCGCAGGTGTCGGTCGCGTACGCGACCGTGGGACCGTCGAAGTCGGCGGCCGCGCGCCGGATGTCGTCGCTCGGAAGCACCTCGCCGCCGGGCGTGTTGAGCTCGACGACGAGCGCCTCGACCTCCTCGTCCTCGTCGGCCGCCTCGATCTGCTCGACGACGTCGTCGGCGGTCGTGCCGCCCGGTCCCGACAGCGGGGAGGGGCGCCCCTTGTCGCGCCGGATCGGCCCGGTAACGCGCACCTTCGCCACGTTGTACTCCTCGCTCTCGCCGAACCGCCCGCGGGTGAGCCGCGAGACGATCCGCCCGCCCGCCACCGTCGCCGTCGCGCCGATCACGGCGGCCGCGAGGAGGGTCCGTCCGTCCGAACGCGCGTCATTCTTCATACCACCGGTTGGGGGCGCGGCCGTTTATATCGTGGCGCTACGGAGCGCCGCGGGGAGCGGCGTCGACGACGCGGTCGAGGCGACGGTCGGGTCGGCGGGCGCGTCGCCGTCGCTGGCGGGACGGAGACGACCGCAAAACCGGGGGAAATTCGACCGCCGAACTAGAGCAGACCGGTCTTCTGGAGCTTCATCAGGTCCTCGGTGTCGAGCGTCTCGCCCTCCTTGAACTTCTGGTAGATCTCCTCGGCCTCCTCCTTCTCCTCCTCGCGCTTCTCTGCGCGCTCGTCCTTGCGCTCGCGCTCCTCCTCCTTGTCGAGCTCGCGCAGGCGCTTCTGGACGCGCACGAAGTCCTCGTGGTGCCGGTCGGCGGCCTCCTGGGCCTCCACGAACAGCTCGTGCATCTCGTCGGCCTCGTCGCGGATGTCGTCGGCCTCGCGGTAGGCCTCGATCATGTTGTTGTGGTGCTCCTGGGCCTTGTCCGCGAGCTCCGTCACCTTCTGGTGGTGCTGGGACGCTTCCGAGCGGACCTCCTCGGCCTCCTCGACCAGCTCGTCGAGCTCGCTGGTGTCGTCGACCTTCTCCTTCTTCTCGGCGAGCTTCTCGCGCTTCTCGTCGATCTTCTCGATGAGCTCGCGCTCGTCCTCGGCGTCGAGCACCTCCGTCTGCTGGCGGAACTCCAGGTCCTCGATCTCCTCTTTGAGCTGCTCGATCGACTTGCCGGAGCCGAGCTCCAGGTCCTGTTTGAGCTCCTCGACCTCGTCGAACAGCTCGTTGGCCTCGGCGTTGAGCTCGTTTCGCTTGTCCTTGTGCTCCTGGACCTGCTCGTTGAGCTCGTCGCGCTTCTCGCGGTGTTCCTGGGCCTCGTCGACCTTCTCGCGCGTCTTCGCGTTGAGGTCGTCGCGCTTGGAGGCGCGCTCGGAGGCCATCTGGTTCAGCTCGTTGCGTCGGTCCCGCAGCTGCCCGGCGCGCTTGATGAGCTGCCCCTTGGAGCCGTTCTCCAGGTCGTCTTCAGAAAGGTCCACGTTGTCCGCCTCGTCCATCGGTTCGATCTCGTACTGCTCGATGACTTCGTCTTTCGTTACCATTTTTTATCTCTCCATCACCGCTCCGGGGGTAGCGGTCGCTCGCCGTCGTGCGTCAGGCCGTTCATAAGAGCTCCCGTTCATTTCAGCGTGCGATCCCACCAGCGCCGGAGGCGTTCTGGTACCAGATACTACCCCCGGCCGACATATAAATACTTCGGTGATTCGGGTGTAACCCGGTAGCACGGGCCGTATACTCGCCGATCCGTGGCGAACGCTCACACACCTATCGCTATTTATAAAATGTCGTCCGGGAGCGGTTCGGGGGCGCTCACGGACCGTCGTCGCGGACCTCGTACGAGAGCACGATTCCGTCGTCGAGCCGGTCCGTGTCGACCAGACCCAGCCGCGGGAACGCCTCCGTGAACCCCTCGCCGTCGGCGAGCGTCGGGGCGTCGCGGCCGCCGACCACCATCGACCCCACGTACACGTGCAGCTCGTCGACGAGCCCCGCGGCGAAACACGAGTAGATCACCTCGCCGCCCCCCTCGACCATCAGGCGGTCGACGCCGCGATCCGCCAGCTCCTCGAATCCGACCGCGAGGTCGACGCGTCCGTTCGCGTCGTCGCTCTCGGCGTCGCCCTCGCTCCCCTCGTCTCCTTCGCCGCCTCCGGCGACGACGACCTCCGCGCCGGCCGCCGTCAGCGCCTCGCGGCGCTCCTCGGTCGCGGCCGTCGAGACGAGCAGGTACGTCGTCGCCGCGTCGTCGAGGATCCGGGCGTCGGTCGGCGTCCGCCCCCGAGAGTCGACGACGACGCGGGCGGGGTTCCCGGGGCGGCCGCTCCGCAGGCGCTGGACGCGGCGGTCCTCCTCGTCGAGCGTGAGGTGCGGGTCGTCGGCGAGCACCGTCCCGACGCCCACGAGCACCGCGTCCGCGGCGGCCCTGACGCGGTCGACCCGGTCGAAGTCCTCCGGGCCCGAGATGCGGAGCTGCTCACGGCGTCGCGTCGCGAGCTTCCCGTCGACGCTCTGGGCGGCGTTGACGACCACGTGCATACGCGCCCGTCTCGGCGGCGGGAAATGATCGTTTCGGTCCGGGAACGGAGTCGGGCGCGGGACTACTCCGGGTCGCCGACCCCGTTCCGCACCGTGACGGCGACCCCGCTCGCGAACGCCTCGGCCTCCGCGCCGGAGAGCTCCGCGCGGCCGACCGCGAACAGCGCGTCGTCGCCGTCGACGACGAGCACCTCGTCGCCGGGGCGGATCCCGTCGTCGGCCGCGACGACGAACTTCGCGAAGGCGTTTCGCCCCTCGCGGACGAACGGCTCGCTCTCCTCGCCGACGACCACCCGGTGTCGCGGCGGGTCGAACGCCTCGCGCAGCCGCCGGCCGCCAGCGACGCCGAGCGTGAAGCGCCCGTCGGTGCCGTACGAGACGAGGCGGTCGCCCTCGGCGCTGCCGGGCGTGTCGTCGACGTCGCCGTCGATCACCTGTCGCGGACGGCCGCCGCTCGACCGGCGCAGAGTCAGCGGCTCGTCCGGGGGGAAGAGGGCGCGGCCCGCGCCGGCGCCGAACTGGTAGTCGGCGCCGGTCCGCAGGTCCGCGATCGCGTCGGCGTCGGTCATACCGGCACTGTCCCGGCGACGCGCAAAGCCGTTACGACACGGGACGGTCGGGCGACACGACACGGGTCCGCCGGACTACAGCTCGATCCGGTCGACGATCGGCTCCGTCCCGTCGCCGTTGCTGCGGGTGTTGATCGCGATCGTCCGGATCTGATCCTCAAGCAGCGACCCCTCGATCTTCGCCTTCAGCAGGGAGTCGACCTGGTAGACGCCGGCGGCGTTGTTCATCCGGATCACGACCTGTGCGGGCGTTCCCTCGCCCTTCCGCAGCGAGACTCGCTCGATCGACTGGGAGGAGACGGTGTTGATCCCGCGCCCGCCCTCCTCGTAGGGGACCCGCGAGCGCCCGCGCTCCATGTCGAGCCCGTCGGCGATCCGGACGACGCCGGCCTCCAGCGTCAGCGGCTGCTCTTCGGTGTGGTGACAGAGGATCGCGTGGAGCACCTCCGCTTTCACGCGCACCTGGTCCGGGACGTCGTAGAACGAGGGGAGGAAGTCGTCGAGCAGGTCGGCCGCGAGCGGGATCGAGTAGTAGGGGTGGTCGTGCCGGTGGACGACGTGACCGATGTCGTGGAGCGTCGCCGCGAGCGCGATGATCACCGGCTCGTCGGCCTCGTCGAGCCCCTGCTGTCGGGCGCCGTTGAACTCGACGCCGCCGGCCTTCAGCAGGTCGTACAGCCGGAGGGCGCGGTCCCGGACGATCTCGACGTGCTTCGTGCCGTGGTCGTTGTACCCCTTCCGGTCGACGGGGTTGACGTTCTGCGCCTTCAGGTACGCCGTGATCTCCTCGTCCGACGCGATCCGTTCGAGCACCTCGTTGAGGCGGGCGTCCGGGAAGGCGTGTTCGCTCTCGGTGTCGTACTCGTGTCGGTCGGCGTCGGGATCGGGATCGATCTCGGGGTCCTCGTCGATGTCGAGGTCGTCGAGGTCGTCGGGACGCTCGGCGTCGTCGGAGTCGTCCGCCGGACCGTCGGCGTCGGTGGGATCGGCCATGAGATCAGGGGAGACGCGTCGGCGACCTAAAAGGATGTGCGTGACGCGGCCTCCGCTCGGGCGGCAGTTTCGACCCGAGACACAACCTATAAGCGGCCCAGGCGCACAACTGACGGTGTGAACCGACCCGCGTCCGGACGCGGCTCGCCGACGCCGTCAGCGACGCGGCTCTTCTCGAAAAAACGCGCGTGACCCGTCCGCCGGCGGGAGTGGCGACCCCGTCCCGGACGACCCCCGACCCGCGCGCACCGTTCGTCTCCCGAGCGAAGACCGGACGAAGACATCGAACACAGCCACCACCGCCCACCCATGACAGACACGACCACCACGACGCCGTACGCGACGCAGGAATCGACGACCCGAGAACCGACCGACGAGCCCTTCGAGGGGGTGTACCCCGCGATGACGACGCCGTTCACCGACGATAACGAGGTCGACCACGAACAGCTCGCCGCCAACGCCCGCTACCTCGAGCGCGCGGGCGTCGACGGGGTGGTCCCCGTCGGCTCCACCGGCGAGTCGGCGACGATGACCCACGACGAGCACGTGGAGGTGATCGAGACGGTCCGCGACGCCCTCGACGACATTCCCGTCGTCGCCGGCACCGGCTCGAACAACACCGCCGAGGCGCTCTCGCTCTCCCGGCGCGCCGCCGACGCGGGCGCCGACGGCCTCCTCCTCATCTCGCCGTACTACAACAAGCCGGAGCCGCAGGGCTTTCTGAACCACTACCGGACGATCGCCGACGCGGTCGACCTCCCGCAGATCGTCTACAACGTCCCGAGCCGGACGGGCCAGTCGATCCCCGTCGACGTCACCGTCGAGCTCGCCGAGCACCCGAACGTCCAGGGGTACAAGGCCGCCTCGGGCGACCTCAACCTCATCAGCGAGGTGATCGAGCGCACCCGCGAGGAGTCCTTCTCCGTGCTCTCCGGCGACGACGGGCTCACCCTCCCGGTCCTCTCTATCGGCGGCACCGGCACCATCAGCGTCGTCGCCAACGTCGAGCCGGAGCGCTCCTGCGCGATGGTCGGGGCCGCGCTCTCGGGCGACTACGACCGCGCCCGCGCGCTCCACCACGAGCTCTCGCCGCTCGTCCGCGAGCTGTTCGCCGAGACGAACCCGATCCCGGTGAAGGAGGCGATGCACGTCCGCGGCCGGGGCGGGCCGCTGGTCCGCTCGCCGCTCTCGCGGCTCTCCGAGGAGCGCCGCGCGGTCCTTCGCGAGCTGCTGGCCGAGTACGACGAGAGCGCGCCCGGCGCCGTCGACCCGGAGTCCGTCGAGCCCGCGGCGGGGGGCGCCGAATGAGCGGCGGCGGGACCGACTCCCTGTCGATCGCCGTCACCGGCGTCGGCGGGCGGATGGGCCGCGAGGTGATCGAGGCCGCCGTCGACCGCGGGGGCGTCACCGTCGCCGTCGCGGTCAACCGCACCGCGACCGACCCCGTCGCGGGCGTGGAGGTCGGCTCCGCCGATCGGCTCGGGGAGCGGCTCGCGGCCGAGGAGCCCGACGTCCTCGTCGACTTCACCGGCCCCGAATCGGCGGTCGCGTACGCCGCGGCCTGCGCCGACGCGGGCGTCCCGATGGTCACCGGCACGACCGGGTTCGTGGACGCCCAGACCGAGCGCCTCCGCGCCGCGAGCGGGGAGGTCCCGGTGCTCAAGGCGTCGAACTTCGCGCGGGGCGTCGCCGCGCTCCGCCGGGCGGTCCGCGAGGCCGCGGCCGCGCTCCCCGGCTACGACGTGGAGCTGACCGAGACGCACCACAACGGGAAGCGCGACGCCCCCTCCGGCACCGCGAAGTCGATCCTCGACGACGTGGAGTCGGTCCGCGGGGACCTCGACGAGCGCGTCCACGGCCGCGAGGGCGACGCGCCGCGCGAGGCCGGCGAGATCGGGGTCCACGCGCGGCGCGCCGGCGACGTCACCGGCGAGCACGAGGTGCTCCTGGCGGGCAACCGCGAGACGCTCGAACTCACGCACCGCGCCGGCGACCGCGGGGTGTTCGCGGAGGGCGCGCTCGACGCCGCCGCCTGGCTCGCCGGCCGCGACCCCGGCTGGTACGGGTTCGACGACGTGCTGGACGCGGACGACGCTGGTGAATAATCACCGAACATACACACATCGACGAATAAATACCGACACTCATCTATACTTCATCCAATGACGCTCGAAGCCGACGTATCCGACCTGTGGGACCGCTATCAGGAGGGGCTGACCGCCGCCGACGCGACGGACGAGGACGCGGCAGTGGTCGACGAGTTCCTCGCCGCGCTGGAGGCCGGAGAGATCCGCGCCGCCGAGAAGACCGGGGACGACGTGACCACCTGGGAGGCCAACGAGTGGGTCAAGCGAGGGATCCTGCTGAACTTCGGCCTGCGCGAGACGGAGCCCCGCGAGTACGGCGGCGTCACCTACCACGACGTGCTCCCGCTGCGCGACACCGCCGACCTCGGCGAGCGCGGCACGCGAAACACGCCGGACGGCACCGTCGTCCGCCGCGGCGCGTACCTCGGCAGCGACTGCATCGTGATGAGCCCCGCGTTCGTCAACGTGGGCGCGCACGTCGGCGACGGCACCCTCGTCGACTCCTGTGACACGGTCGGCTCCTGCGCGCAGCTCGGCGAGAACGTGAAGCTCGGGGCCAACACGCTGATCGGCGGCGTCCTCGAACCCGTCGAGGACGCGCCCGTCGTGGTCGAGGACGGCGTCTCACTCGGCGCGGGCTGTCGGGTCACCTCCGGCTTCCGCGTCGGCGAGAACTCGATCGTCGGCGAGAACACCCTGCTCACCCCTCGGATTCCCGTCTACGACCTCGTCGAGGAGGAGGTCCTCTACGGCCACCTCCCGGCCGACCGCCGGGCGTTCACCCGGATGGTCGAGTCGTCCGTGGGCGACCACGGGCTGTTCGAGGGCGGCGCGTACAAGCCCGCCGTCGTCGCGACCCACGTCGAGGAGGACACGCTGGAGGCGACGCGGCGGGAGGACGCGCTCCGCGAATGAGCGACCGCGACGCGGGCGGACCGGCCGACGAATCCGTCGACGGCAACCCCCCGGTCCGGCGCGTGACCGACTGGGACGCCGACCGGCTCGCCGGCCTCGCGGCGGAGCACGGTACGCCCCTCTACGTGCAGGACCTCGACCGCGTCCGGGAGAACTGCGAGCGCCTGCGCGACGCGTTCCCGGACGCCGACGTGCGGTACGCCGTGAAGGCCCACACGGGACGGGCGGTCCTCGAGGCGGTCCGCGAGGCCGGTCTCGACGCCGAGTGCGCCTCGGCGGGCGAGGTGGACCGCGCCCTCGCGGCCGGCTTCGGCGGCGAGCGGCTCCACTACACCGCGGTCAACCCGCCCGCTCGCGACCTCGACTACGTCGTCGGCGTCGCCGAGGCGGAGCCGGACCTCACGGTGACCGTCGGAGCGCTCGATACCCTCAACCGCCTCGCCGAGCGCGGCTACGACGGACGCGTCTGCGTCCGAGTGAATCCCGGCGTCGGCGCGGGCCACCACGAGAAGGTCCGGACCGGCGGCGCGGCGAAGTTCGGGTTCCCGTACGACCGGGCCGCCGCCGCGGCCCGCGAGGCCGCCGAGCGCTTCGAGGTGGTTGGGGTCCACGCCCACGCGGGCTCCGGCATCGACCCGGAACAGCTGGACAGCCACCGAGAACTGGTCGCGCGGATGGGCGAGCTGGCGCGAGCGCTGGCCGACCCCGACGACGACGCGCCCGACGACGACGCGCCCGACGACGACGCGCCCGAGGGAGGCGAGGCTCCCGCCCCTCTCGACCTGGAGTACGTCGACGTCGGCGGCGGGTTCGGCGTCCCCTACGAGGAGGACGAGCCCCCGCTCGACCTCCCGGCGGTCGCCGAAGCCACCCGCGAGGCGGTCGCGCCGCTGCCCGCGGGCGTCGACCTCGCGATCGAGCCGGGACGGTACGTCGTCGCCGACGCGGGCGTCCTTCTGACGCGCGTGAACACGGTGAAGCCGACGCCCGACGAGCGCGTCGTCGGTGTCGACGCCGGCATGACGGACCTGCTGCGTCCGGCGATGTACGACGCGTACCACCCGATCCGGAACCTCGGGGGCGGACGGGGAGACCGAGGGGGCGACGCCACCGCCCCCGACGAGCGGGAGGCAACCCCTGTCACGGTCGCCGGACCTATCTGTGAGACCGGCGATACGCTCTGTACGAACCGAGCGCTCGCCGACCCGGTCCGCGGGGACCTCCTCGCGATCGGGATCGCGGGCGCGTACGGATACGAGATGGCGAGCCAATACAACTCACGACCGCGGCCGGCGGAGGTCGCGCTCGACGACGGAACCGCGACGATCGCCCGACGGCGGGAGACCCTGACGGACCTGACGGCGGTCGAGGAGACGGCCGACCGGCCGGGAACGGCGACCGGGCCGGAGACGGGGGGAGGCCGATGAGCACCCACGCCGTCCCGGTCGAGAAGTACCACGGCACGGGCAACGACTTCCTCGTCGTCGACGCGAGCGCGCAGAGCGTCGGCGACCGCGCCGCGTTCGCGCGCGCGCACTGCGACCGCGAGACGGGCGTCGACGGGGCGGACTTCGCCGCCGGCGCCGAGGGCGACGGCGTCACGGGCAGCGACGGGGAGGCCGGCCACCGCGGCGCCGACGGCGTCCTCTTCTTGAGCGTCGAGGAGCGGTTCAGTCCGACCCGGATCGTGATGACGCTCGTCCAGCCCGACGGCTCGACGGCGACGATGTGCGGCAACGGCGCGCGCGTCGTCGCCCGCTGGGCTCACGACCGGACGGGCGACCACGAGTTCATGATCGACACGCAGGCCGGCACCCGGCGCGCCACCGTGACCGCGGACGCGACCGCGGCCACCATCGAGATGGGCGTGCCGACGTTCGACCCCCGCCGCGTCCCCGTCGCCCGCGACGGCGCGCTCGCGGACGAGCCCCTGATCGACGAGCCGGTCGCTGGGCTGACCGTCACGGCCGTCGACACCGGCGTCCCGCACGCGGTCGCGTTCGTCGACGGCGGCCGCGACGACCCCGACGGCATCGACGCGGTCGACCTCGACGCCGTCGCGCCGCCGGTCCGGCACGCCGACGTCTTCCCCGAGGGCGCGAACGTGAACCTCGCGGCCGTCGTCGACGACGGGAGCGGCGACGGTCCCGCGGTCCTGGACCAGCGCACCTTCGAGCGCGGCGTCGAGGGGGAGACCCGCTCCTGCGGCACCGGCGCGGTGGCGGTCGTCGCCGCCGCCCGCCGGCTCGGCCTGATCGAGGGCGAGTCGGCCGTGAGCCGCCCGCCGGGCGGCGAGCTGGAGATCACGGTCCCCGACCGGGGCCACGCGACGCTGACCGGTCCGGTCGCCCACGAGTTCTCCGGGACGCTGCCGGCCGACCCGCGATGAGCCGCCCGTCGTTCGACCCCGTCTCCTTCCTCGAGACCGCCGTTCGGACGCCCTCTCACGAGTCTGTCGACGAGACCCGCGAGCTCGTCGTCGAGACGCTGGACCGGTTCGGCGTCGAGAGCGAGGTCGTCGCCGGCGGCTGCGTGCTCGCGACGAAGCGCTCGCCCGCGCCCGACGCGGGGCCGCATCTCGTGGCGAACACCCACCTCGACACGGTGACGCCGCACGTCCCCTTCGAGCGCGGGGAGGCCCGCGAGGACGAGCGATTGGGGGCCGCACCTGACGGCGAGGGCCTCGGCGAGGTGATCCGCGGACGCGGCGCCTGCGACGCGAAGGGACCGCTCGCGGCGCTGCTCGCGGGGTTCCTCGGGGCCGAGCCGGCTCGCGGGCGACTCACCCTCGCGCTCACTCCCGACGAGGAGACGCTGTCGCTCGGTGCGGCGGCGCTGACCGGGCGGTCGCCCGGGACGGAAGACCGGCTAGACGGCGACCTGTTCCTGGTCGGCGAGCCGACCGGGCTCGACGCCTGTACCGCCGCGAAGGGGCGGTTCCAGGGGACCGTCGAGCTGTCGGGCGTCGCCGCCCACGCCGCGGAGTTCGCGGGCGCGAACGCGGTCGCGGCCGCCGAGGGCGCGCTCGCGGCGGTCCGGACCTTCGACGCGGACGCCGACGATCACCCGCAGCTCGGTCCGCCGAAGCTCACGCCGACCGTCATCGAGGGCGGCGCGGCGACGAACCAGGTGCCCGCGGAGTGCGCGATCACCGTCGACCGACGGAGCGTCCCGCCGGAGACGGCGGAGGGGTTCCGGTCGTCGCTCGCGAACGCGGTGCGGGCGCGGGTGCCCGACGACGTCGGCGTCGACGTCGCGCTGACGGACCGGGAGTCGCCGTTCTTCGAGGCGTTCTCGACCGACCCCGACCACGAGCTGGTCGAGACGGTCGCGAGCGCGGCGCGGGACGTCGGGGAGTCGGTCGGGCTCCCGCCCGGCCGCGGCGGCGCGGTGCGCCCCTTCGGCGCGGCGACGGAGGCGTCGTACTTCGCGCCCGCGCCGACGGTCGTGTTCGGCCCCGGCGACCTCGCCGACGACGCGGGGGCGGTCGCCCACGCCGAGCGCGAGTACGTCCGGGTCCGAGAGGTGGAGGCGGCCGCCGAGACGGTCGAGCGGTCGATAACGGGGCTCCTCGGCGATGCGGACGCGACGGCGGGCTGACGCGGACGGCGACCCGGCTACAGGAGGAACGTCTCCTCGTCTTCCGCGAGGTCGACGAAGTCGTCGGCGGCATCGATCAGCTCGTCGGCGGCGGAGTTGCCGAAGCCCATCGCCTCGACGCGGACGCCCTCGTGGCGGAGGTGCGAGCAGAGGCGGGCGAAGTCACCGTCGCCGGTGCAGAGCACGACCGTGTCGACGTGGCTGGCGAGCGACACCGCGTCGAGGCTCATCCCGAGGTCCCAGTCGGCCTTCTTCGAGCCGTCGGCGAACGTCTTGATGTCCTTGATCTTCGTCTCGAAGCCGATGTCGCGGAGCGCCTCGAAGAAGCTCTCCTCCTCGGGGGAGTCAGCGCGGATCACGTACGCGATGGCGCGGACGAGCGCCCGGTCGCCCACCGCCGCCTCCAACAGGCCCGAGTAGTCGATGTTCTGCGAGTAGAAGCTCTGTGCGGAGTGGTACAGGTTCTGCGAGTCGGCGAGCACCGCGACGCGCTGGTCGGGATGGATCTCGGTCATATCGCGTCGTTCGCCGCCCCGGCTTAGGGGCTTTGGGATCCCGACTGGCGACCGACGCCCCGCGCTGCCCCGCCGCGTTGCGGGGCGCTGATCTATGACGGATCTTTTATAATCTAGACCGATATGAGCATTCATACCGAATACGTAGTCGACTTTCAAACTGATACAGGAATATAAGAAAAATTATATATACTGGATGTTCTCACTTCGTCATGGTATGCGGGACACTGACGACAGCGGCGACGACCCCGGGCGGCTGGGCCGACGACAGTGGCTCTCCGTGCTCGGCAGCGGCGGCGCGACCGCGCTCGCGGGGTGTTCGAGCAGCGGCGGCGGCTCCGGGGACGCTACCGACGACTCGAACGGCGAGGCGTTCGACGGCGGCGAGACCGACGGCGACGTGTACGCGACGGCCGCCGCGGCCTCGTTCGAGACGCTGAACCCGATCTACAACGACGAGAACGGCGCCGGCAACGCGATCGCCCGCGCGCTCGATCAGGGGTACACGTTCGACGAGGACAACGAGTACGTCCCGCTGCTCTACGACATGTCCACGGACGGGGGCGAGGTGTGGACGTTCGAGGTTCGCGAGGGCCTCCAGTTCAGCGAGCCGTACGGCGAGGTGACGGCGAGCGACTTCGTGTACCTGATCCGGGAGGTCCACCAGAGCGACTGGGCGGACTCGGTGGCGTCGGCCAGCTGGCGGGGCGTGGAGGTGGAAGCGACCGGCGAGTACGAGTTTCAGGCCACGCTCGCCAGCCCGTCGCTCCTCTGGCCGGAGAGCTTCGACCCGCTCCTGTACCCCATTCCGCAGGACCTCCTCGAACCGTACGTCGAGGAGGAGGACCGCGAGGGGCTCCGAGAGGACGAGGAGCTGCTCGAGCTCCAGTTCTCCGGGAACCTCGGCCCCTACGTCCTCGACGAGTGGGAACGCGACGGCGGGACCCGGTACAGCCGGAACGACGACTACTACCTCCGGGACGCCGACGGCCTCCCGGACGCCTTCGGCGACGCGCCGTACTTCGAGGGGTCGGAGATCCGGGTGCTCGGCGAGCAGGCGTCCCGGCTCGGCGCGCTGGAGACGGGGGCGGTCGACTCCGCGGCCGTCCCGCCCGAGCGCGTCCGGGAGTACCGGGAGAGCGAGGAGATCTACGTCAACCGGATCCCGCAGCCGTACAACGAGAAGGTGTCCGTCAACATGCGCGACAACGGCTGGACGACCGGGCCGGGCAACATGTTCCGGCACGTGGAGTTCCGGCAGGCGATGGCCGCCGCGATCGGCAAGGAGGACCTCATCGAGGACGTCTTCCGCGGCTTCGCCGAGACGCACTTCACCTGGCAGCCTCGCTTCAGCGAGTTCTACCCGCCGGAAGAGGAGGTCCCGCGGTTCGGCGTCGGCGACCGATACGGCGGCGAGTTCGCCCGCGAGCTGGCACGGGAGGCGTTCGACCGGTCCGCGTACGACTACGGCTTCGACGGCGAGGAGATGGTCGATCCCGACGGCAACCGGGTCGAGCTCGACATCTACCACAGCGTCGGTCAGGAGACCGAACGGCTCACGGCCGAGTTCGTCGCGGAGGAGCTCGGCGCGAACCTCGGCATCGACGCGAGCGTCGAGGCCGTCGACGGCGCGCGGTTCACCGAGGAGTACTGGACTGCGAGCGACTTCCCGACGCCCGAGACGAACGACGAGGGCGAGGTCACCGAGGTCCCGGACGTGCTCGTCGACGAGGTGGACGGCGAGGAGGTAGAGTGGACCTCGCCGGGCCCGACCAACCCCGGTCCGCGCACCGTCACGGCCGCCGAGGACTGGGACATGGAGGTCGTGTTCGGACTGAACACCTACCCGCGGAATCCGATCATCAACGACGCGTTCTTCGACGGAGCGACCGCGTCCTACAACCCGGTCGGCTACTACCCCGAGTTCGACGCGCGGGCGCTGTTCGGGGACGCCCGGCAGGCGACCAGCGAGGAGGAACTGACGGACGCCCTCGTCGAGCTGTTCGCCAATCTCGCGGAAGAGCAGCCGTACATCATGCTCGCGTTCCCCGACAGTACGGTCGGCTATCGCGAGGGGCTCGTCGGTCCCGTCGAGAACTTCTCGAACGGCTGGGACCTGCCGGCCTGGAGATACGAGTAGGACACCCCGCCCGTACTCACCGCACCCCTCACGACAGCAGACGATGCGGCCGACGACCGAGCGGCGGGTGGAGCCGCGCTCGCGTTACCGACCTACGGACCGCCGACCGACGGAAGCGTCACCGGTCGCGGGTCGCCGTTTCCCCCGTCCACTGTCACGGTCGGCTCGGTGCCCGCCGGCTGAGCGCCCGCGAGGACGCTCGTCGCGCCGGCCGCGAGCGGCGCGACGACGCCGGCGGCCAGCGCTCGCGGATCGGCGAGGTCGCCGCGGAGTCGGACGCGGTCTCCCGGTCCGAGCCCCCGCGCGTCGACGACCGACGCGGCCGCCTCCAGGAGCGCGCGGTGGGACACGTCGCCGGTTCGGTTCGACTCGCTCCCGTCCGACCCGCGAACCACGGGGTCGTCGGGGCCGACCGCGCTCGGCGGCGTGCCGGGGTTCTCGCTCCACAGCTCCTGTTCCCAGTGTGTCGTCTCGGGGCGCTCCGGCGGGCCGCCGAAGGCGGCGAGGCCGGTGCCGGGTGCCGGCTCGGTCGCCGCCTCGTCGGCGACGTCGACGAGGACGACGCGGTCGCCGCGCTCGATCCCCGCCGCGGGATCGAAGCGGACCGGGGCGCCCACCCCGGCCGCGCCGAGGAAACCGAGGGTCGTGTGGAGTCCGGGCGCCGGCTCGACGGCGACGGTCGATCCCGCTCGCGCGCCGAGGTACCGAAACACGTTCGCGGCCTTGTACGCGTTGGTGATGAGGTCGCGGTACGTGCGCTCGCGGCCGTCGGGCGTGACGAGCGCGGTGGCGCGGCTCCGCCGGTCGCGTGCGAGGAGATCGCCGACGACGTCCATGCCCGAGGCTCAGCGCGGCCGTGACTTAAGCGCGAGGAGTGTGACGGTGGGGCGGGCAACCGACGGCGCGGTCAGACTCAGGGGGCGCCCGCGATTACCATCCGCGAGCCGTCGGCGGAGAAGGCCAGCTCGCGCTCGGCGTCGGGGTCGACTCGGACCGCGTCTCCGGGGCCGAGCTCGACGGCCTCGCCGTCGACGGTCAGCGTCGCCGCGCCGTGGAGCAGCACGTACACCTCCTCCTCGCCGGCGTCGGCGTGGTCGTGTTCCATCCCCTCCCAGCCGTCGTCGGCCTCGACGACGGTCACGCCGAGGTTCTCGCAGTCGAGCACGTCGCGGAGGAAGTACATGCCCGGCGCGCGCGGTTCCACCTCGTCGTAGGTGACGGTGTCGTAGCCCATGTCGCTCGGTACGCGTCGCTCCCCGGAAAAGCTACGGGTGGGAGACGCCGCGTCGTCGGCCGGCGCGGGACGCGATTCGGGACCCGTCGCCGTCAGAAGGAGCTCTTCAGCTTCTCGAAGAAGCCGCCGCCGACGTCGACGTCCTCGCCGCCTGCCTCGGCGAACGCCTCCAGCGCCTCGCGCTGCTCGTCGTTCAGCGAGTCGGGGACCACGACGGCCACCTGCACGTAGAGGTCGCCGCGGCCGCGCCGCCGGAGCCGGGGCATCCCCTTCCCCTCCAGCCGGAACGTCTCGCCGCTCTGGGTGCCGGCGGGGACGTCCATCTCCACGGTGCCGTCGACCGTCTCGACCGCGATCGTGTCGCCGAAGACGGCCTGCGGGAAGGAGATCGCCTCCGTCACGCGGAGGTCGTCGCCGTCGCGCTCGAACCGGTCGCCGACGTCGACGTCGACCTCGATCAGGAGGTCGCCGTTGGGCCCGCCGTTCTCGCCGGGGGCGCCCTCGCGCTCCATTCGGAGGCTCTGGCCGGAGCGGATCCCCGCCGGTATCTCCACGGAGAGGGTCGCCTCCTCGCGGACGACGCCGTCGCCGCCGCAGTCGACGCAGTCCTCGCTGTACAGTTCGCCCTCTCCCTCACAGCGCGGGCACGTCGAGGTCTGCTGGACGCGGCCGAGCGGCGTCTGCTGGACCTGCTGGACCTGTCCCCGACCGTTACACTGCGGACAGGTCTCGACGTCGGCGTCCGGGGGGTGGCCCGCCCCGTCGCAGGCGCCGCAGGTCGTCGGTCGGGTCAGCGTGACCTCCTTCGTCGCGCCCTCGAACGCCTCCTGGAGGTCTATCGTGAGCCCCGTCCGGAGGTCCTTTCCCTGACGCGGTCGGTTGCCGCCGCCGCCGCGGCCGCCGCCCCCGCCGAAGAACTGGTTGAAGATGTCCTCGAAGCCGCCAGCGCCGCCGGCACCGCCGAACGGCCCGCCGGGACCCCCCGCGCCGCCGGGACCGCCGCCGGTCGCGCCGCGCTTGTCGGCCTCGGTGAAGCGGTCGTGGCCGAGCTGGTCGTACTGCCGGCGCTTCTGCTCGTCGGTGAGCACCTCCTTGGCCTTCTGGATCTTCTTGAACCGTTCCTCGGCGTCGTCGTCGTCGCTGACGTCGGGGTGGTGTTCGGCGGCCTGCTTGCGGTACGCCTTCTTGATCTCCTCCTCGCTGGCGTCCCGCGACACGCCGAGGACGTCGTAGAAGTTCTCGCTCATGCGTTACGTTCGTTGTTGGGTCGTTCGTGGCCGGATCGTGTTAAGGGGTCCGTCCGCGGGCGCCGCGAAGCGGAACCGGACGGCGCGACTACTCCTCGTCGTCGTCCACGTCACCAGAACTGCGACGCAGTTCTGGTTGGCTGATGAGAACGACTACTCGTCGTTCTCATCAACGTCCTCGAAGTCGGCGTCGACATACTCCTCGTCGTCGCCGTCGGCGCTCGCACCGCCGGGGCCCGCCGCGCCGCCGGGACCGGCCGCGCCGCCCATGCCGCCGGGACCGCCGGCCGCGCCGCCCGCGCCGCCGGGTCCGGCCTGCGCGGCCTGTCCCTCGTACATCCGCTTGCCGATCTCCTGGAGCTCCGTCGTGAGCGCCTCCGTGGCGTCCTCGATCTCCTCGGTGTCGGCGTCCTCCGCTTCGAGGACAGCCTCGACGTCCTCGATCGCGTCCTCGATGTCGGCGACGAGATCGTCGTCGTCGAGCTCCTCCTCGTTCTCCTCTAAGAGGGTCTCGGCGCGCTGGATCGTCGTCTCGGCCTCGTTTCGGGCCTCGATCCGCTCGCGGCGGGC
>NZ_JAXRUU010000056.1:0-20995 GCF_034497445.1 Halorubrum sp. AD140 | reverse complement strand
CGGCGTCGACGGCGAGATCCCGCTCGTCGCCCGCGAGGAGGCGACGAAAGTGGAGCTGTCCGACGAGGAGAGCGAGACCGACGTGACCCGGACAGCGATCGAGGACGACTTCGCCGGGCGGATCTACGACTCCGCGGTCGAGGGGAGCGACGCGGTGTACGTCCACGCCGGCGGCGCGTACACGACCGAGGTCCGCGACGACGACGACGAGGTCGGCGCGTACCGCGTGAATCCGGACCCGCCGGGGTCGGGAGATTCGAACGACGGAGACGACGAAGACGAATCCGGCGGGAACGGCCCGATCCGGATCGAGCGCCCGGAGACCGGGGCGGCCTCGCTCGCCGGCTACGTCGCCGACGTGGCCGAGGAGACGCGCGCCGAGGTCGCGGCCGCGGCGGCGGAGAGCGACGATTCGGACGGCTCGGACGATGACGACGGCTCCAGCGGTGGCGGCTCCGACGGAGACGGCTCCGACGGCGGCCCGTCGAACGCGGTGAACGGGCTCGAACGCGCCCTGGCGGCCGCGGTCGACGCGGCGGCGCGGGCGGAGGAGCGCGCCCGAGAGGGCGACGGCGAGGGGACGGACCGCCAGCTCGAGAACGTGCTCGACCGGATCGCCCGGATCGAAGAGCGGATCGCGGCGGCCCGGGAGGGGCTCCCGCCTGGGCTCGCGAACGCGACGGGGAAGCGGGTCGAACAGGCGACGCGGCGCGTCGAGCAGGCGCAGGACGCCGAGAAGCTGTAAGCTGTAAGGCGACTCCCCCTCTCTTGCTCCCATCGCCGGTGCGGCCCCCGGCCCGCGAGCCCGCGTGCCACGCCACACCACTGGATGGAAAGCTATACGACGCCGACCCGACCACGAGTATATAAGCAGATGTCTCAAGAGGGTTACGACCACACCGCGGTCGAGAATCGGTGGCAGGAGGCGTGGGACGACGCCGCCGTGTATCACACGCCGGACGAGGCCGACGACCCGACGTACGTGCTGGGGATGTACCCGTACCCGTCCGGGAAGCTCCACATGGGTCACGTCCGCAACTACACCATCACGGACGCGTACGCCCGGTACCGCCGGATGCGCGGCGACGACGTGCTCCACCCGATGGGGTGGGACGCGTTCGGGCTCCCCGCCGAGAACGCCGCCAAGGAGCGCGACACCAACCCCCGCGACTGGACGTTCGACTGCATCGACACGATGCGGGGCCAGATGCGGTCGATGGGATTCGGCTACGACTGGGAGCGCGAGATCACCACCTGCACGCCGGAGTACTACCGGTGGAACCAGTGGCTGTTCACCCGCTTCGCCGACGCCGGGCTCGTGGAGCGGCGCGACGCCGAGGTGAACTGGTGTCCCTCCTGCGAGACCGTCCTCGCCGACGAGCAGGTCGAGGGCGACGCCGAGCTGTGCTGGCGCTGTGACACCCCCGTCGAGACGCGCGACCTCGACCAGTGGTTCCTGAAGATAACCAAGTACGCCGACGAGCTGCTGGAGGCCATCGACGACCTGGAGGGGTGGCCCAACTCCGTGCGCCAGATGCAGCGCAACTGGATCGGCCGGCAGTATGGGACGACGCTGGACTTCAAAATAGAGGGGTACGGCCCCGTCGAGGCGTTCACCACCCGCGTCGACACCGTCCACGGCGCGACGTTCTTCGCGCTCGCGCCGGACCACCCGATCAGCGAGGAGCTGGCCGCCGCGGACGACGCGGTCCACGAGTTCGTCCACCACGAGGCCGACCCCGACGGCGACGAGCCGAACGGCGTCGAGACCGACCTCACCGCCACCAACCCGGTCACGGGCGAGGAGATCCCCGTCTTCGTCGCCGACTTCGTCCTCTCGGACGTGGGGACGGGCGCGCTGATGGCCGTGCCCGCCCACGACGAGCGCGACCACGCGTTCGCGACGAAGATGGGCGTCGAGATCCGCCCGGTCGTCGCGCCGAAACCCGAGGACTGGGACGGCGAGACGGCTCCGGAGGCGCCGGACGTGAGCGAGGCGGCGTTCACCGACGACGGCGTGGTGATAAACTCGGGCGAGTACAGCGGCCTCGACAGCGAGACGGCCCGCGAGCGGCTCACCGAGGAGGTCGAGAGCGCGGCGGAGAGCACCCAGTACCAGCTCCGCGACTGGGGAATCTCCCGCCAGCGCTACTGGGGCACCCCGATCCCGGTCGTCCACTGCGACGACTGCGGGCCGGTGACGGTCCCGGACGAGGACCTGCCAGTCGAGCTGCCCGAGTTCATCAACACCACCGGCAACCCGCTCGACGCCGCCGAGGAGTGGAAGGCGACGACGTGCCCGGAGTGCGGCGAGCCCGCGACCCGCGAGACCGACACGATGGACACGTTCGTCGACTCCTCGTGGTACTTCCTGCGATACGTCTCGCCGGACCTCGACGACGCCCCCTTCGATCTCGACCGCGCGAACGACTGGATGCCGGTCGACCAGTACGTCGGCGGCATCGAGCACGCCGTGATGCACCTGCTGTACTCCCGCTTCTTCACCAAGGTGCTGGCCGACGAGGAGGGACTGGACCACCGCGAGCCGTTCACGAACCTGCTGGCGCAGGGGATGGTCCAGTTGGAGGGCGAGAAGATGTCCAAATCGAAGGGGAACGTCGTCTCCCCGCAGCGCATCGTCGACGAGTACGGCGCCGACACGGCCCGGCTGTTCATGATGCAGGCGGCCCAGCCCGAGCGCGACTTCGACTGGTCGGAGGAGGGCGTCCGGTCGACCCACCGGTTCCTCTCCCGACTGAGCGACCTCGTCGAGGGGTACGCGGCGGGCGGCGCGGCGTCCGCCGACGCGACCGCGGACGACGCTGACGCGGCGGACACCGACGCGGACGACGCCGACCGCGATGAAATCGACGACTACGTCGCCGACGAGGTCGACGCGGCCGTCGCCATCGCGGGCGCGGAGTACGACGACCTCACGTTCAACGTCGCGCTTCGCGAGGCGCAGGACCTGGTGCGGACGCTCCGGAGCTACCGCGGGCACGCCGACCCGGACCCCGACACCTACGAGCGCGGGCTGGACGTCGCCGTCCGCCTGCTCGCGCCGGTCGTCCCGCACCTCGCGGAGGAGCTGTGGGAGGCGCTGGGACGGGACGGGTTCGTCGTCGAGGCCGACTGGCCGACCGCGACGGTCGACCGCGAGACCGTCGAGCGGCGCCGGCGGCTGGTGACGAACACCCGCGAGGACGTGCGCGACATCGTCGAGGTCGCCGGCATCGAGGACCCCGAGCGGATCGACGTCGTCGTCGCGCCCGACTGGAAGTACGACGCCCTGGAGATTGCGCTAGACAGCGACGCCGACAACCTCATCTCGGAGCTGATGGCGGAGAGCCACATCCGCGAACGGGGCGACGCCGCCGCCTCGTACGGGCAGGACCTGCAGGCGAATCGCGAGGCATTACAGGAGACCCTCAGCGGCGGCGCCGAGTACGACGCGCTGCGGGCGGCCGCGTGGCTGATCGAGCGCGAGTTCGACGCGCCGGTCCGCGTCGGGCGCGCCGAGGACGCGGACGAGAGCGTGGTCCGGAAGGCGGAGCCGGGTCGTCCCGCGATCGACATCGTCGAGTAGCGGCTCGCCCTCCCGCTCCGCGACGCTCTCCGACGCGGGCCGAAGACCTCACGAATTCGTGACAGTACGCCAATGTAAATATACGTAAGCTTTCTGTAGTTGTGTGATAGAGAGACACACGCGATGCAGCACAACATCGAGAAGGGTCCGAGCTACGCGGTGTTGCGGACGACCATGGACCGTGGCGACCGGCTCATGGCCGAGACGGGGGCGATGATAAGCCGGAGCGAGAGCGTCCACGCCGACGCCGAAGTCGGCGGCGGCGAGGGGATCGGCGGGATCATCAAGTCGGCGGTGAGTTCGAGCCGAGACCTGGTGGAGAACGCGTTCGAGGCGCGGGAGGACGGGGCCGAGCTCACGCTGGCGCCCGACCACCCCGGCGACGTCTTCGGCGTCGACGTCGGTCGAGACGGCCCGATCAAGGTCAACTCGGGCTCGACGCTGGCGTGGGAGCCGACCGTCGAGCGGTCGACGGGGTTCAACGACGCGCGGAGCTTCTTCTCCGCGGGGAGCCTGCGGGTCCTCGAGCTGTCGGGGACCGGACGCTGCTTCCTCTCGGCGTACGGCTCGATCGTCGAGACCGACGCGGAGCCCGACGACCCGACCGTCGTCGACACCGACCACCTGATCGCGTGGACCGACGGCCTGGACGTCTCCATGGAGAAGGACGGCAGCATCAAATCGGCCGTGCTGGGGGGCGAAGGGCTCGTCTCGAAGTTCTCCGGCGAGGGTCGGGTGTGGATCCAGACCCGCAACCCGGCGGTGTTCCAGCGGGCCGCGGGCGGCGAGCAGCGCGACGACGACGACTCGGGCGTGGACCCCGGAGACTTCCTCTGAGCAGACGTCGGCGGGACGGCCTCCCGCCCCGCGGTCGCCGGGGGCGGGCGGCGGCTCGGCCGTCGGTCACAGCGAGACGTCGGTCTCGAGGTCCTCGGTCGCGTCCTTCAGGCCGTCCTCGCGGGCGGAGTCGGCGTGAGACCCCTCGATGTCGGCGTCGGTGAGCAGGTCGCGGAGCTCGTCGCGGAAGCGGTCGTTCGCCCGCGTGGAAGTCAGGTCGACGCGGGCGACGCGCGCGTACTTCGCGACGGCGTCGGGGTCGGCGTCGAGCGCGTCGGCGCACTCGACGATGGAGCGACCTTCGGCGGTCAGCGACTTCAGGTCCGCGTAGTCGAACGGGGCGCCGTCGACCTCGCGGTCGGCCTCGCGCACGAGGTGGAGGTCCAACCGAGCGTCGCGGACGGTGTCGGGGTCGACCGTCGACGGATCCGCGGCCGTCGAGGCGAGCGCGGCCGCGATCGCTTCGTCGTCGTCGAGCTCGAAGCGACCGCGGGCGATCCGGGCGTACGTCGCGTCGTCGAGGTCCGTCGAGAACTCGTACCGCTCGCGCATCGCGGCGACCAGCTCGCGGACGCGCTCCTCGACGACCGCCTCGTCGCGGTCGGTGAGGGAGCCGGGCGACTCCGCCTGGCGCTCGGTGACCGTGTCGGACCCGGTGGTCTCGACGAAGATGTCGCGGAGCTCGGCGGTCTTCTCGTCCATGGGCGGAACGCTACGCGCCCCCGATAGAAAAGCCTCGCGTCCGTTTCGGACGCCGCGTCGTCAACCAGTATCTTCAAGTCAGTTTACGAGCGTGGCAGTGACATGGAAACCAGCACGGAGTCCGTCGATCTCGTCGGCGAGGAGGCCGCGGCGAACCTCGCTCGCGCGGCGCTGTTCGCCGCGCTCGTCGGCGCGTTCGCGTACGTGACGTTCCCGAACCCCGTCTCGCCCGTCTCGGTGACGCTGCAGGTGCTCGGCGTCTTCCTCGCCGGGATCTACCTCGGGCCGGTGTGGGGGGGCGCGTCGCTCGTCTGCTACCTCGCGGCGGGCGCGCTCGGCGCGCCGGTGTTCCAGGGCGGCTCGGCGGGCGTCGGCGCGCTCGTCGGGGAGTCGGCGGGCTACCTCTGGTCGTACCCCCTCGCCGCCGCCGCGGTCGGCGCGGTCGTCCACCGCGGCGCGACGCTCCGAGACCTGGACTCGGTCGGGCTCCCGGCGCTCGTCGGCGCGATGGTCCTCGGCACGGCGATCATCTACGCGCTCGGCGTCGCCGGACTCGCCGTCGTGCTCTCGCTCGGCCCGGTCGAGGCAGTGGCCGTGGGCGCGGTCGCGTTCCTCCCCGCCGAGGCGCTGAAGATCGCCGCCGCGGTCGGCATCGTGCGCTCCGACGCGATCGCGGCCGCGTGAGGTGGTCGACCGTGACCGACCGCGAGGTGATCGCGTGAATGACTGCGAGGTAATCGCGTGAATGACTGCGAGGTAATCGCGTGAATGACTGCGAGGTAATCGCGTGAATGACTGCGAGGTGATCGCGTGAACGACTGCGAGGTGACCGCATGAACGACCGCGAGGTGGGGCCGTGATCGACGTCGACGGCGTCACGTGTCGATACGGGGGCGCCGATCGCGGCGCGGACAGCGAGGGCGACGGGTCCGGCGTCACCGCCGTCGACGACGTCTCCCTCTCGGTCCCCGACGGCGAGTTCCTCGTGCTCGCGGGCGCGAACGGGTCCGGCAAGACGACGCTCGTCCGGACGTTCAACGGGCTGACGACGCCGGACGCCGGCACCGTCGCCGTCAACGGAACCCCCGTGGGCGACGACCTCGTCGCCGCCCGGACCGCGGTCGGCATGGTGTTCCAGGACCCGCGCGACCAGCTGGTCGCGGCCACCGTCGGCGCCGACGTCGCCTTCGGTCCGGAGAACCTCGGGCTGTCGCGCGCCGAGATCGACCGCCGGGTCGCGGCGGCGCTCGACGCGGTGAACATGGCCGGGCGCGATGAGGACCGGGTCGCGTCGCTGTCGGGCGGCGAGCGCGAGCGCGTCGCGGTCGCCGGCGCGCTCGCGATGGAGCCGGACCACCTCGTCTTAGACGAGCCGTTCACCGGGCTCGACGAGCCGGCCCGCCGGTCAGTCCTCGACCGCCTGCGCGACCTCGACGCGGCCGGGACGAGCGTGATCGTCGTCACCCACGACCTCCGCGACGTGCTCGGGCTCGCGGACCGGGTGGTGGGGATGTCGGCGGGACGGGTCGCCGTGGACGCGCCGCCGGACGAGGCGCTCACGGACCTGCCGGGGCTGGACGTTCGCGTCCCGGAGCGTGCCCTCGCCGGTCACGCCCCCGATCGCTCCCCAGACCGCGGCCCGTCCTCGGACCCGTGACGCTCTCGTACGCCCCCGGCGACTCGCTCGCCCACCGGCTCGACCCGCGGTCGAAGCTGCTCGTGCAGGCCGGGTTCGCGGCCGCGGCGTACGCGTACACCACGCCCCGCGGGCTCGCGGCGCTCACCCTCCTCGCGGCCGGCTGGCTGCGGCTCGCCGGGGGCGGCCCCCGCGACGTGTGGGCCTACCGGTTCGCGCTCCCGTTCCTGCTCGTCGCGCCCGTCGTCGCGGGCGCGACGCTCGGGGACCCGTGGTTCCGGCCCGAGCGCGCCGCGACCACGGGGCTCGCGAGCTACCGCGTCCTCCTGATCCTCGTCGTCGCCGCGGGGTACGTCCGGTCGACCCCGGTCCGCGAGTCGCGGGCGGCGATCCAGCGCACGGTTCCGGGGAGACCCGGTCAGTTCCTCGGCGTGGGCGTCGCGCTCGTGTTCCGGTTCCTCCCCCTGTTGAAGCGGGACCTGCTGACGGCGCGGGAGGCGGTCCGCGCTCGCGGCGGCGACGCGCTGCCGGTCCGCGAGCGGATGCGGCTCGTCGCCGTCGCCGGGATCGATCGGGCCTTCGGCCGGGCGGAGCGGCTCGGAACCGCCCTGAACGCGCGGTGTTTCGCGTGGAACCCGACGCTCCCGCCCCTCGCGTTCGGACGCGCGGACGCGGTCGCGCTGGCGGGCGGGTGCGCGCTGCTCGCGGCCGCGCTCGTCGGCGCGCGCTGAGAACCGCCCGAACGTTCATTACGTTCCTGAGAGATGACGGACGTGTCACATGAAATTCGACCGATCCGAGACGCTCGACCGGCTTTCGGGGGTCGTCGCGGACGGCGACCCCGTCATCGGCGCCGGCGCGGGGACGGGACTCTCGGCGAAGTTCGCCGAGCGCGGCGGTGTCGACCTGCTCATCATCTACAACTCCGGGCGCTATCGCATGAACGGACGGGGGTCGCTGGCCGGACTGCTCCCGTACGGCGACGCCAACGAGATCGTCGTCGAGATGGGCCACGAGGTGATCCCGGTCGTCGAGGACACGCCGGTGCTCGCGGGGGTCAACGGCACCGATCCGTTCCGGGAGATGAGCGTGTTCATCGAGGACCTCAAGCGGCGGGGGTTCTCCGGCGTCCAGAACTTCCCGACCGTGGGGCTCATCGACGAGGATAGCGACTTCCGGCGGAACCTGGAGGAGACCGGGATGGGGTACGACCTCGAGGTCGAGATGATCCGCGAGGCGAGCGAGCGCGGGATGTTGACGTGCCCGTACGTCTTCACCGAGGAGCAGGCCCGCGAGATGACTCGCGCCGGCGCGGACGTCGTCGTCTCGCACATGGGGCTGACCACCTCGGGCGACATCGGCGCCGAGACGGCGCTCGACCTGGAGACGGCCGCCGAGCGGGTCCAGTCGCACTGTGACGCCGCCAAGTCGGTCGACGAGGACGTGCTGGTGATCTGTCACGGCGGGCCGATCGCCTGGCCCGAGGACGCCCGGTACGTGCTCGAACACACCGACGGCGTCGTCGGGTTCTTCGGCGCCTCCAGCATCGAGCGACTCCCCACCGAGGCGGCCATCGAGGAGCAGGCCCGCGAGTTCAAGGAGATCGACGTCCGATGAGCGTCGTCGTCGTCGGCACCCTCGACACGAAAGGCGAGGAGATCGGATTCGCCCGGGACGTCCTCCGCGCCCAGGGCGTCGACGTCCACGTGGTCGACGTGGGAGTGCTGGGCGACCCCGAGTTCGAGCCTGACACGGGCGCCGACGCGGTCGCCGCGGCCGCCGACGCGTCGCTCGACCGCCTGCGCGAGGCGGCAGACCGCGGCGAGGCCGTCGAGGTCATGGGCGAGGGCGCGGCCGCCGTCGTCTCGCGCATGTACGAGGCCGGCGAACTCGACGGCGTGTTGGGGCTCGGCGGGTCCGGGAACACCTCAATCGCGACGGCGGCGATGCGCGCGCTCCCGGTCGGCGTCCCGAAGCTGATGGTCTCGACGATGGCCTCCGGCGATACCGAGCCCTACGTCGGCGCCGCGGACATCATGATGCTGTACTCCGTCGCCGACGTCGAGGGGCTCAACCAGCTCTCCCGGCGGGTCATCGCCAACGCGGCGCTCGCGATGGTCGGGATGGTCACCAACGACCCCGACGTCGAGGTCGAGGAGCGCCCCACGATCGGGATCACGATGTTCGGCGTGACCACGCCGTGTGTCCAGACGGCCCGCGAGCACCTCGAATCGCGGGGGTACGAGACGATCGTCTTCCACGCGACCGGGACGGGCGGGCGCGCCATGGAGGACCTCGTCGAGGAGGGGGTCATCGACGGCGTGCTCGACGTCACCACGACGGAGTGGGCCGACGAGCTCGTCGGGGGCGTGCTCTCGGCCGGGCCGGACCGCCTCGACGCGGCCGGGAGGGCGGGGATCCCGCAGGTGGTCTCGACCGGGGCGCTCGACATGGTGAACTTCGGCCCGCGGGACTCCGTTCCCGAGCGGTTCGGCGGGCGGCTGTTCCATGTCCACAACCCGCAGGTGACGCTGATGCGGACCACCCCGGCGGAGTGCGCGGAGCTCGGAGAGATCATCGCCGCGAAGCTGAACGCCGCGACCGGCCCGACCGCGCTCGCGCTCCCGCTCGAGGGCGTCTCGATGCTCGACGTCGCGGGCGAGGAGTTCCACGACCCCGAGGCGGACGCGGCGCTGTTCGACGCGTTGCGGCGCGGCGTCGACGACGACGTCGAGGTGATCGAGGTGGACGCCGACGTCAACGACGACGCGTTCGCCGAGACGATCGCCGCGAAGCTCGACGAGTACATGCGCGAGGCGGGGCTGGCGCCGGAGTGACGCGCAGCGGGAGGAGCGACGCGTAGTACGACAGATCCGGTGCGAAAGAGCGAGAGAAGTGCCGTCTCGCGGGGTGCGCGGAGCCGCAGCGCGCTCCGTGTTGTGGCAAGTTTTAACCGGACCGTATCCGGCTGATCTACCATGACTCCGCTGCAGGCGGCCACCCGGGAGACGTTCTGGACCATCGGTCCGGTGGGGAAGGCCGCGTTCTACTGGCTCGCCGCGGTCGCGATCCTGGTGTTCTCGTACGGGGTGTACGCCCGGTTCGCGGCGTACGCCCGCGGGACCGCCGACCCCCGCGACCGGCTGTCCGACCTCCCCTCGCGGATCGTCTCGGCGACGCGAACCGTGCTCTCGAACGAGAAGCAGTTCGACGGCGACGCGTACGCGGGCGTGATGCACACGTTCGTCCTCTGGGGATTTCTCGTCCTGCTCGTCGCGACGACGATCCTCGGGTTCGACATCGACGTGTACCGTCCGATCGCGGGCGAGTCGTTCTGGGTGGGCGACTTCTACCTGGTCTACCAGTTCGTCGTCGACGCGTTCGGCCTGCTGTTCGTCGTCGGCCTCGGCATGGCGATGGTCCGTCGGTACCGCGAGCGCGACGGGCGGCTGTGGGGGAAACACACCTCCCTGGAGGACGACGCGTTCGTCTGGACCCTCTTCGCGCTCGGCGTCGGCGGCTTCGTCGTGCAGGCGCTCGGCATCGTCGGCCAGCCGGCGCGGGCCGACGAGACGGTGAGCTTCGTCGGGATGGCGATGGCCGCGGGGTTCCGGTGGGCCGGGCTGACGCCCGCGGGCGCCGAGGCGATATACGGCGTCGTCTGGTGGAGCCACTCGCTCCTGGCGTTCGCGTTCATCGCGTGGATCCCGTACGCGAAGCCGTTCCACATGATCTCCTCGTTCGCCAACGTCGTCGCTCACGACGAGAAGGCGGGCGCCCGGCTCCCGAACGTCCCCGCCGACCTCGACCACACCAACGCCGAGTCGCTCGAGGACTTCACCTGGAAGGAGCTCATGGACGGCGACGCCTGCACGAAGTGCGGGCGGTGTACCGACGCCTGTCCGGCCGAGGCGGTCGGTCGCCCGCTCGACCCCCGGAACGTCATCCTCGACCTGAAGGCGTACCGCGAGTCCGTGACCGACGATCCGGTGGCGGGGCGGCGCGACGGGGTGGCGACCGATGGTGGGGCTGTCCCCATCGTCGCCGACGAGGGGGGCGTGATCGACGCCGAGTCGATGGAGTCGTGTATGTCCTGTCTGGCCTGCATGGACGCCTGCCCGGTCGACATCGAACACCTCACCTCGTTCACGAAGATGAACCGCCAGCTCGTCGACGAGGGCGCCGTGGACGCGAACCTCCAGGGCGTGTTCCAGGACGTGATGCAGAAGGGGAACACCTTCGGCGAGCCGCAGTCGGCCCGCGGCGACTGGGCGGACGAACTGGACGACGTCGACGTCCCGGACGCTCGCGAGACGGAGGTGGAGTACCTCTGGTACGTGGGCGACTACCCGAGCTTCGACGACCGGAACGAGGAGGTCGCCCGCGCGCTCGCCCGGCTGTTCGACGAGGCGGGCGTCGAGTTCGGTATCCTGTTCGACGACGAGAAGAACGACGGCAACGACGTCCGCCGGATCGGCGAGGAGTTCCTCTATTTAGAGCTGGCTGGCCACCACGTCGAGACGTTCGCGGACTGCAAGTTCGACTCGATCGTCTGTACGGACCCGCACTCGTACAACACGATCAGAAACGAGTACCCCGAGGTCGACTTCGCCGAGTTCGCCGACGACCCGATGATGCCGTTCGACCGCGAGGAGCCGTGGAACGCCGACGGCGAGATCGAGGTGCTCCACTGGACGCAGGTGGTCGAGGAGCTGGTCGCCGAGGGCCGGCTCGGCCTCTCGGGCGACGAGCTCGACTACACCGTCACCTACCACGATCCCTGTCACCTCGGGCGGTACAACGACGAGTACGAGGCGCCCCGCGAGCTGATCCGCGCGACCGGCGCCGACCTCCACGAGATGCCGCGCTCGCGGAGCGACTCGTTCTGCTGCGGCGGCGGCGGCGGCGGGCTGTGGACCGAACACGACGAGGAGATCAAACCGAGCGAGGAGCGCCTCCGCGAGGCGGTCGAGGACACCGACGCGGGCGGCGAAATCGAGAAGTTCGTCGTCGCCTGCCCGATGTGCACGACGATGTTCGAGGACGGCCGGAAGACGGGCGACTTCGAGGACGACGTGGAGATCGTCGACGTCGCGGAGCTGCTGATCGAGGCGGTGGAGGCGTGAGCGGGACGTGAAGGCACCGACCGGGGACCGTCAGGCGCCGCGGCTCGCGTCCCGCGGGGTCGACCGCGGCTGGGACTCGACCGCGTCGTCGACCCGACGCAGCAGCGCCCGCCCCGGCGCCCGGTCTCGCACAGGGGCGTCGGCGAGGTAGTCGATCAGCGCGTCGCGGAGGAGCGCGGCGCCGTCCGGAGAGAGCGCGCGCTCGCGCTCGATGCGGCGCAGCGGTCGGCACTGGGGAGGTGCGTCGTCACCGGCCTCGACCGCCCTCTCGCCCGCGTCGAGGAGGGCGGCGTGAGCGACCCACGCCTCCTCGCGCGAGAGCGAGAGCCGGATCCGGTCCCCGTCCGTCGGAGGGGTCATGCTCCCGGGCTTCGCGCGGAGGGTCTTAAAAATACGCCCGACCCGTCAAACCCGCGACGGGGGCTCGGGAGGCGTCCGCCGCCGAGCTATATAGACTATATATCGTCCGGTAGAGATACTGTCTGGGTCGTACCACTCATAGCATACTACTTAACCGAAACTCACCCACAGTCAGGTGATGGCATCAAGCCAAGACCCGGAACTCACGGGAATCACTCGTCGAAAATCACTCGCGGCGCTCGCCGGTGTGGGCGCGCTGGGACTCGCGGGATGTACGTCTAATGACGGCGGCGACGGCGGCGACGGCGACGACGGCGACGACGGCGGCCTCGGCGGCGACGGCGGCGACGGCGACGACGGCGACGACGGCGGCGACGGCCTCTCCGGAGAGGTCATCGTCACCGGGTCAAGTACCGTCTTCCCGGTCTCTGAAGAGATGGCCGAGCGGTTCATGGACGAGAACGACGAGGTCAGCGTGACCGTCGACTCGACCGGGAGCGGTGGCGGCTTCGCGAACAACTTCTGTCCCGGTGACTCGGACATCAACGGTGCGTCCCGTCCGATCAAGGACGAAGAAGTCGAGAGTTGTGAAGAAAACGACGTCGAACCGGTCGAATTCCGAATTGCGGGCGACGCACTGACGGTGGCGGTCAGCCCGGACAACGACTGGGTCGACAGCATGACCTTCGACGAGCTGGCGCAGATCTGGAACGGCGACGACCCCGCCGAGACGTGGGCCGACGTCAACGACGACTGGCCCGACGAGGAGTTCGACCTCTACGGTCCCGACGACACCTCGGGGACGTTCGACTGGTTTACCGAGAACGTCGTCGGCGAAGCCGGCAACCACCGCAGCGACTACGAGCCGACCGAGGACGACAACACGATCGTTCAGGGGATCTCGAACAACGAGCACTCGATCGGCTACTTCGGGTTCGCGTACTACCAGGAGAACGAGGACGACCTCAAGGCGCTCAACATCGCCGAGACCTCGGACGACGAACCCACCGCCCCGAGCCTTGAGGCCGCCTCCTCAGGCGACTACCCGATGGCTCGGCCGCTGTTCATCTACCCCAGCGCCGACTCGCTCAGCGAGAAGGACCAGGTCTACTCGTTCGTCGAGTACTACCTCGAGAACTCCAGCGCGGACTGGATCGCCGACGACGTCGGCTACGTGCCGTCCAACGAGGACCAGGTCGAGGAGAACCTCTCGACGCTCGAAGAGTACGAGTAATCGACCCGCGTCGACGGCGGCCTCGCTGCCGCTGTCGGCTGTTGAACGCGCTATCGGATCACGAATGAATTAAGGCTACCAGAAATTATCTATGAATCACCAATGAACGGCGAACCAGCGTTGACGCGCGCGGCGGCCGACCGCGACGTCAGAGAGAAAATGGTCGGCGTGTTGCTGTTCGCCTGTGCGGCGCTGACCATATTCGTGACCGCGAGCATCCTGTTCACGCTCGCGTACGACACGGTCACGTTCTTCGGATTCGAGGAAACGACTGTCGTGGACTTTCTGACCGGACTCGAATGGGAGCCGAGGAACGGCCATTACGGCGTCTGGCCGCTCGTGAGTTCGACGCTAGTCGTCACCGTCGTCTCCGCGCTGGTCGCGATCCCGATCGGGACGGCCGCCGCCGTCTACCTCTCGGAGTACGCGAGCCCGAAGGTACGCTCGGTGATCAAGCCGTCACTCGAGATCCTCGCCGGGATTCCGACGGTCGTCTACGGCTATCTCGCGCTGGTCTATCTGACGCCGTGGCTTCGAGACATCGGCCTCCCGCTCGGGACGTTCAACCTCTTTAGCGCCTCGATTATGGTCGGTATCCTCATCGTGCCGATGGTCTCGTCGCTCTCCGAGGACGCGATGAGCGCGGTGCCGGACTCGCTCCGGCAGGCGGGCTACGGACTCGGCGCGACGAAGTACGAGGTGTCGACGGGAATCGTCATTCCGGCGGCGGTCTCGGGGATCTTCTCGTCGTACATCCTCGCGCTGTCGCGGGCGATCGGCGAGACGATGATCGTCGTCATGGCCGGCGGTCTCCGGACGAACCTGTTCGATCCGTTCGATCCCTTCGGCAGTCTGGCCGGATCGGGTCGAACGATGACCGCGTCGATGGTCAACGCCGTTACGAGCGACGCGACCGGCGGATCAGCCGAGTACTACAGTATGTTCGCGATCGGCCTCTCGCTGTTCGCGATAACGTTCCTGATGAACCTCGCAAGCAACCGCATCGCCGCACGGTATCGAGAGGAGTACCAATGACCGATCAGCACGTCCGCCACCGGACGGAGGTGACCGACTGATGGCCAGCGAGACACCGACGTCCAACACGTGGTTCGGCTCTACGGAGAAGGTCGGTCGGCTCCGCGGACGCGTCTTCAAGTGGACCTGCCTCGGTGCGACGATCCTCACGCTGTTTTTGATGCTCGTCTTTTTGCTGTACGTCGCGAACGACGCGCTCGCCCCGCTGTCGGCCGACCCCGGCTGGCTCGCGACGATGGGACTGACCGTCGTCGTCCCCGTCATGCTGCTGGCCGGGTACTACTACCGGCGCGATCGGTCCGCCGGGGAGGTCGCCTACACGGCGCTCGGGCTCCCGATTTTCGTGGGGCTCGTCGCGGGCGGCCTCTGGCTGCTGTTCCGCCACATCGTGACGCCCCAAGAGTGGTTCCTCCTGGTAGTCTCTGTCCTCGTCGCGGGCGGTCTCGTCGCGGTCCACTCGCGGCTGCGGCACGACGCCGCCGTCGAACGACTCGTGGTGACGGTGCTCGTGCCGCTGCTCGCGGTCGTCGGCGTTCCGACGCTCGTGCCGAGTCTCCGGGACCTCCTGAGCCTCTCGCCGGTGCTGCCGAACGCGCTGATCTCGTTGGTTCTCGGCTTCGGGCTACCGATCGCGGCGGTCGTCGGGTTGCGCGTCCGCGCCGTTCGTGACGTCGCCCGCGACGGCGCGATCGCCGCGGGGATCACCGTCGCCGGCGGACTCGCCGGCGTGGTCGTCGGGCCGCTGGTCGGCGTCCACCCGACGAGTTGGCTCGTCTTCGCCGCGCCGATCGTCGGGGGGCTCGTCCTCTACGTCGAACGCGTCGTCCGAAACGACCAGGGAGTCTCGGGGCTCGCGTTCCCCGTCGTCGTCGCAGCCGGCGTGTTCGTCGGTCTGACCGCGACCCAGACGCTCGGATTCGCCGGCCCCGACGCGTGGCTCGACACCCAGTTCCTGACGAACCCCACCAGCACCGACCCCGCCGACGCCGGGATCTATCCGACGCTCGTCGGCTCGGTGCTCATCATGATCGTGATCGTCCTCTCGGCGTTCCCCGTCGGGATCGGGGCGGCCGTCTACCTCGAAGAGTACGCCCAGTCGCAGGGGCGGCTCGGCAAGGTGGTCGAGCTGATCCAGGTCAACATCGCCAACCTCGCCGGCGTTCCCTCGATCGTGTACGGTGTCCTCGGACTGGCGATCTTCATCAACCTCATCGGGATGGGGCGCGGGACGGCGGTCGTCGCCGGCTTCACCGTCGGCCTGCTCATCCTCCCGATCGTCATCATCTCCACGCAGGAGGCGATCCGAGCCGTTCCCGACTCCCACCGACAGGCCTCGTACGCGATGGGGGCGACCAGGTGGCAGACGGTCCGGAACGTCGTCCTTCCCGAGTCGCTCGCCGGGATCTTCACCGGAACGATCCTCGCACTCGGACGGGCCATCGGTGAGACCGCCCCGCTGCTGATGATCGGCGTGTCGGCCAGCGTCCGCGTCTCGCCGGACTCGTTCCTGAGTCGGACCGGTGCGATGCCGAGGCAGATCCTCTCGTGGTCGACACAGATCACCACGGAGTTCCGCTACGGCGTGCTCGCGGCAGGGGTACTGACACTGCTGGTCGTTCTCCTGACGATGAACACCGCGGCGATCGTGCTTCGAAACCGCTCGCAGCAAACGCATTAACTATGAACCCGACCGACACACCGACCGATCGAACCACGAACCGAGCCGAAACCGACGGCGGCGTCCCATCCGGAGACGACGCCGAACCGACCCCAGACGCGACGAAGGCAGACGGTGGGACGGAAAAGCTCATCGACGTTTCGGCGTCGTTCAGCGAGGCGACCGACGACGACGCGCGGACGCGATCGACCGAGACCGCGATCGCGACCCGTGACCTCGACGTGTACTACGGCGATGAGCAGGCGTTAGACGGCGTCTCGATGGAGATATACGAACACGACGTGACCGCGCTCATCGGCCCCTCGGGCTGTGGCAAGTCGACGTTCCTCCGGTGTATCAACCGGATGAACGACATGATCGACGTCTGCCGCGTCGAGGGCGACGTCGAGTTCGGCGGGAAGAACGTGTACGACGACGACGTCGACCCTGTCGCCTTACGCCGGAAGATCGGGATGGTCTTTCAGGCGCCGAACCCGTTCCCGAAGTCGATCCGCGACAACGTCGCGTACGGCCTGAAGATCCAGGGGTACGAGGGCGACATCGACGCCCGCGTCGAGAAGGCGCTGAAGAGCGCCGCGCTGTGGGACGAGGTGAAAGACCAGCTCGACTCGTCGGGACTCGACCTCTCGGGCGGGCAACAACAGCGGCTCTGTATCGCACGAGCGATCGCGGCCGACCCGGAGGTCGTCCTGATGGACGAGCCGACCTCGGCGCTCGACCCGGTCGCGGCCTCGAAGATCGAGGACCTCATCGACGACCTGGCGGAGGAGTACACCGTCATCATCGTCACCCACAACATGCAGCAGGCGGCGCGCATCTCCGACCGGACCGCCGTGTTCCTCACCGGCGGGCAGCTGGTCGAGTACGACGACACCACCAAGATCTTCGAGGACCCCGAAGAACAGCGCGTCGAAGACTACATCACGGGGAAGTTCGGATAGATGCCCCGCGAGAACTACCAGGAGCGGCTCGAGGAGCTGCGGACCGACGTGGTCGCGATGGGCGATCTGGTCCTCGACCGGTACGAGACCGCCCTCCGCGCGGCCGAGACGGGCGACGACGACCTCGCCGACGAGGTGATCGGCGGCGACCACGTCGTCAACGAGCGATACCTCGAACTCGAAGACGAGTGCACGGAGCTGCTCGCGCTCCAACAGCCCGTGGCCGGTGACCTCCGGCTGGTGACGGCCTCGTTCAAGATCATCACCGACCTCGAACGCGTCGGGGACCTGGCGACGAACCTCGCCGCGTACGGCGGCGACGACGGCGGGATCCACCCGGCCGTCGACTTCCGCGGTCTCGGCGACGCGGCCGGCGAGATGGTCGCGGACGCTGTCGCGGCCTACGAGGCGGGCGACCCCGACGCCTGTCGGGAGATCGACGTCCGCGACGACGACCTCGACGAGCGGTGTCGGCGAGCGAGCGAGGCGGTCGTGCGGAACTTACTCGAGGCCGATCGCGCCCGGGCCGCGACGAACGAGGCCGCCGAACCGGACCAGCTCGCGGACACGCTCGACGAGATCTCCCGAGCCCTTCTGGCGATCCGCGACCTCGAGCGCGTCGGCGACCACGGGGTCAACATCGCCGCCCGGACGCTGTACATGATAGAGAGCGACGACGAGCTGATCTACTGAGCGGCGCGCGCGAACGGACGACCGAGACGCAAGCCGGAAGAACGACCGAGACGACACCCGACACCATGACGCAATCCACCGATACCGACGCGGACGAGACGGCGACCGACGCGACGACCACCCTCACGTTCATGTGCGTCCGCAACGCCGGGCGGAGCCAGATGGCGACGGCGTTCGCGGAGCGCGAGCGCGAGCGACGCGGACTCGGCGACCGCGTCGAGATCGTGACGGGCGGCACGATGCCGGCCGACAGCGTCCACGACGTGGTCGTCGAGGCGCTCGCGGAGGTCGGCCTCGACGTGAACGGCCGGGCTCCTCAGCACGTGTCCGACGAGACGCTCGCCGCGTCCGACTTCGTCGCCACGATGGGCTGTTCGACGCTGGAACTGGGCGGCGTCGACGTCGACGACTGGGACCTCGACGACCCGGGCGAGCGCCCGATCGAGGAGGTCCGCGAGATTCGCGACGAGATCGAGCGCCGCGTCCTCGCCCTCTTCGACGAGCGGTTCGGCGAGTACGACGGCGAGCGGTAGGCGCTTCCGTCGCGCAGAACGTAATGATCAATATCGACGGATAGAGGCCCTGAAAGCACACATTTAACGGAATAGAGCCCCTATTCGATCACACATGAACGAGACCCTAGAGCGTCGTATTCGACGCCACAACACGAGCTTCGATCGCGACACCGGACACATCATTCTACCGAGTGAACGACTCGCCGCCCGGTGGTTCCACGGCGTCGTGGAGGCCGCGGAACGGAACGGCGACCTGGCGCCGCTGGCCGAGCTGCGAATCGGGATCGACCCCGACAGAGACCGAGCGACCGTCATCAACGAGCGGGCGACCGACGGGCTCCGGGCCGCGCTGCCGCCGAGCGACGAGGCGCTGCTGACGGGGGGAGCCGCGTCCCTCGAACGCTACGGCTTCGACGACGACGAGGCGACGCGACGGGCGGACGTCATGGCGCTGGCCGACCTACGGGCCGAGGATGACGCCGAGCCCGCCCTCGCGTGCTGACGCCCCGATCGACGAGGTGACCGTTCTCGACTGAGTGACGCCTCCGTTTCGCGGGAGTCCGACCGCCGCTCCTCGCTACTCCGTCCGGACGCGGACCCCGATCCCGTCGGCACGCGTACGGCGATCTCGCCCGCTCGCCCGTCGACGGCTCCTCCAGAAGTCATAATCGGCTCCGAACCCACGGTGTACACGTGACGATACTGCAGGAGCTCCTCGGGGATCAGTCGCTCGCCGTCTGGGTCGCGCTCGGCGTGATCGGGTTCCTGCTGACCTGGAAGGGCGCGAACGTCATCGAGTCGACGACCTCGAAGATCAGCGACCACTTCGGGGTCTCGCAGGCGGTCCAGGGCGGACTCATCGTCGCGGCCGCGACGTCGTTTCCCGAACTCGCGATCATCGTCATCTCCGTGCTCGTCCTCGGCGAGTTCGGCGTCGGCGCCGGAGCGATCATCGGGACGGCGGTGTTCAACATTCTCGTCATCCCGGCCGCCGTCGCCATCACGAGCGGCGACACGACGACGACGCAGGGGATCGTCTACCGCGACGCCATCTTCTACATGGTGGCCGTGCTCGCCCTCTTCGGCGTGATCGCGATCGGCGTCCTCGGGACCGACGGCCAGGAGCTCGCGCGGATCACCCCCCAGATGGGCGTCGGCCTGCTGGTGCTGTACGGCGTGTACGTCATCTTGCTCGTCGGCGGAAAAAGCGGCGCGTCGGCGGAACAGAAGACGGAGTCGACGAACGTCCCGAAGCAGGCCGGGCTGTTCGCGGCCGGGCTGGGCGTCGTGCTCGTCGGCGTCGAGTCGATGGTCGGCATGACGATGGAGATCTCGGCCGCGCTCAACGCGCCGCCGTTCCTCATCTCCGTGACGGTGCTGTCGGCGATGAGCTCGTTCCCCGATCTGCTCGTCGGCGTGAAGATGGGTAAGGCCGGCGACAAACGGGCGGCGGTTGCGAACGTCTTCGGAACGAACACGTTCAACCTCGTCGCGGCGCTGCCGATCGGCGTCGTCCTCGCCGGCGGCGTCTCGATCGGCTTCCTCACGTCCGTGCCGCTGATGATATTCCTGTTCTACACCACCCTCGTCGTCGTGGTGCTGTCCGCGACGGACTTCGAGATCACCACCGAGGAGGGGTACGTCTTCCTCGCGATGTACCTCGCCTTCCTCGGCTGGATGACGACCGAGGCGCTCGGAATCACCGCGCTGCTGACCGAGGAGACGCTCCGGACGATCGTCACGTGACGATTCACGAGCCGACCCGCTCCGTGAGCCGGCCCGCGGCGGTCGGCTACGGTGTCCGAACCCGAACCTCGACGCCGTCGGCGTCGGTGACGACGAGCCCGTCCGCCCGCTCGTCGATTGCGATCTCCACGTCGCCGTCGGCCGCGACCGCGTCGAGGCGGGACCGCACCGCGTCCAGCGCGGGCGCGTCGGGGACGACCACCTCGAACCACGCGATCCCGCGTCCCGCCGCGGGCGTCGTCCGCCCCCGCCACGTGTTCGCGGCGAGGTGGTGGTGGTAGCCGCCGGCCGCGACGAACCGGACGCTCGGTCCGGTCGCGCCGACCGCGAAGCCGATCCCGTCGACGTATATCCGCTCGAACGCCGACAGCGACGTGGTTTCGAGGTGGACGTGACCGACGTCGGTGCCGGGCGGAACGCGGTCCGCGGGGCCGGAATCGGTGCCGTCGTCCGGTCCGCTCGCCGCGGCCGCGACGCCCTCGAGGTCGAGCGGGTCGGTCGCCATCTGCACCGTGCCGTCGTCTGCGATCGGCCACTCCTCTCGCGGGCGGTCGCGGTAGATCTCCACGCCGTTCCCCTCCGGGTCGTCGAGGTACAGCGCCTCGCTGACGAGGTGATCGGAGGCGCCGTCGAGCCGCCAGCGGTCGCGCACCCGGGCGAGCGCCTCGCCGAGCGCGGCGCGGGAGGGGACCCGGAACGCGATGTGGAACAGGCCGGCGTCGGTGGGGGCGCGCTCGGGGAGATCCGGGTCGCGGATCAGAACGAGCAGCGGGACGGCGTCGGGGTGGACTCGCGCCGCGCTCCCCGCGCCTTCCACGCCCTTCGTTCCTCCCGCGTCCTCCGCGCCCGTCGTGCCCCCCGCCTCTCCCGTGTCCTCCGCGCCCGTCGTGCCCCCCGCCTCTCCCG
>NZ_JAXRUU010000055.1:0-21189 GCF_034497445.1 Halorubrum sp. AD140 | reverse complement strand
GCGCGGCTGGAGGAGGACTCGGTGCTCGTCAACGTGAGCCGCGGTCCGGTCGTCGACGCCGACGCCCTGCTCGACGCGCTGGACACGGGGGCGATCAAGGGCGCGGGCCTCGACGTGCTCGCCGAGGAACCCCCGGAGGACGACCCGCTCGTCGGTCGCGACGACACGATCGTCACGCCGCACGCGGCGTGGTACAGCGAGGAGGCCAGAGACGACCTGAACCGGAGCGGGGCCGAGGACGTCGCCGCCGTCCTCAACGGCGAGACGCCGGAAGGGCGGGTCGACCCGGACGCCGACTGGCTGTGAGAGCCGCCGCGACCGGAACGGCTCAGAGCCGGTCGAGCGGGTCGAATCCGTCTCCGTCGGCCGTCTCGTCGTCCGTTTCCGCCCTGCCGTCGTCCGCCGTCGCCGCCTCGAACTCCCCCGCCTCCAGCCCCGCCGCCAGCCCGGGACCGAGGTCGTACGTGTCCCGAACGGTCTGCGCGAGCACGCCGCCGCGGTCGAAGACCACGTAGACGGCGACGAAGTCGTGGGCGGCGGGCCGCAACACGAACACCTCCCGCGGGTCGTCGTCTCCGCGGGAGTCGTTGACCCGGGCGACCAGCGGCTCGATCGGGAGCCGTCCGCCCCGGAGGTCGGCGAAGGTGTCGCCGCCGGGTGGGTCGGCGAACAGGTACAGCGCGCCGTTCGGCTCGCCGTCGTTCGATCGGGTCGTGACCGAGCCGACCGCCTCGCCTTCGGCGCGGAGCCGCTGCCACGCGTCGACGGCCGCCTGGAACATCCCCTCGACGCCGTCGGCGAAGCGGAACCGACTCTCGCGGACGACCTCGACGTCGACGAACCGCGCCGAGGCGTCCGCCCACGCCAGTGTCGCGTCGACGACGTGGCCGGGTTCCAGCGACGCCACGCGCTCGGCGAGCTCGCCCTCGTACCCCTCCGCGGTCGCGTACAGGGGCTCGAACTGGTCCTCGGCGTCGGGAGCCGTCGGGTCGATCGGCCTGTCAGGGAGCTCGACGAGGACGAACTCCTCCGGCGCGTCGGCGGGGCCGTCGACGGTGGGATCGTCGCCGGCGAGGTCACCGACAGTGGGGTCGTCGTCGACGTCCGGGCGCGGACGGCGCTCGTGCACGCGGAACCGGCCGCTCGTCGTCGGGTCCATACGCGGAGATCGGTCGGCGGGCGGATAAGCGGGTCGGACCGGGGCGTCGGTGGCGCTCGCGCCGCCCCGCGGTGTCGGATCCGTGTCGTTATGGGGCGGGCGACCCAACGCGACGGTAAATGGGGATCCTCGAGGACAAGTCGAACGCCCGCCTGTTCTACAAGTACCTCTCGAAGGTGTACGACCGGGTCAACCGGTTCACCTGGACCGAAGAGATGCGCACGGAGGCGCTCTCCTGGCTGGAGTTCGGCGACGACCCGAAGGTGCTCGACGTGGGGTGCGGCACCGGGTTCGGCACCGAGGGGCTGCTCGAACACGCCGAGGACGTCCACGGGCTCGACCAGAGCGTCCACCAGATGGAAAAGGCGTTCGAGAAGTTCGGCAAGCACGACCGCGTACACTTCTACCGCGGCGACGCGGAGCGACTCCCCTTCCGCGACGACGCGTTCGACGTCGTCTGGTCGTCCGGCTCGATCGAGTACTGGCCGAACCCCGTCGAGGGGCTTCGGGAGCTCCGTCGCGTCGCGAAGCCGGGCGGGCAGGTGCTCGTCGTCGGCCCCGACTACCCGCACAACCGCGTCCTCCAGCGGGTCGCCGACGCGATCATGCTCTTCTACGACGAGGACGAGGCCGACCGGATGTTCGAGGCGGCGGGCTACGAGGCGTTCGATCACCACATCCAGCGGGCGAGCCCGCAGAGCCCCCGGGCGATCACGACGGTCGCTCGGGTCCCCGAGCAGTAGCCCTCGTCGCGCCCGCAACGCACCCCGATCCCGACGGCGCGTCACCCCGCGTCCGCCGTCGACTCCAGCGTCGCGACCTGCCGCCCCTCGACCGAGACCTCGACGACGACCGTCCGGCCCGGCTCGATGCCGGGGTCGTTCGTGCCCGCGACCCGGAAGGACGCCGAGCCGCCGGCGCGCCAGTCGTCGTCGCTCGCGGCGTTGAACGCCCCGGTCGGCCCGGGCTCGAACCCCGCCGCCGAGAAGAACGGCACCGGCGGCTGACGGGCGAGCGGCTCGCCGTCGACGCGAACGCGCACGTCGAGCTCGCTCGCGTCGAGGGCGTCTCCCCCGCGGTGCGTGACCGTGACCCGGTCGTCGCTCACCGACAGCGAGAGCGACGCCGTCGGAGCGGGGTCGGGCGGCGAGTCGATCGCGACGCCCACGACGCCGCCGGCAAGGACGACGGTGATCGCGAGCAGCAACACGCCGGCGACCGGCGCGAGCGCGCGGTCGGAGCGCCGGACCGGCGACGGGGGGCGGGTCGGGGTCGAACGACGGGCCGTCGCCGAACTGGCGGTTCCGTCCGTGCGACGTGCCGCAGTCGAGGAGCGAGACGACGGACGCGACTGCGACGGTGAGCGGTGGATCTGCACGGAGGGGATGCCCCTTCATCTGATAAAAGGGTCGGGACGCGCGGACGGGAACGGGGCCCGTCGTTCGACGCTCCGGCGGTCCCGCGCTACTCGTCGTCGACGAGCCGCGGCGTCGCGGTCGGCTCCAGGTCGTCGACGACGACGACGCGCGGCTCGTCGACGACGGTGATGCGATACGACTCCGCCGGCGACAGCGTGCGGACGACGCCGTCGGCGTCGGTGGTGCCGATCGACTGACTGTCCCCGTCGCCGACGCTCTCCGTGACGGTGACGTCGCGGACGGGCTGGCCCGTGTCCTCGTCGAGGACGGTGACCGTCACCGGCCCGCCGACGTAGCTGCGCTCGACGGTGACGTTGAAGCCGTCGCCGGTCCGGGAGACCGACTCCGCGTCGGGAAACGCGTCGAGGTCGAGCCGCTGGTGCTCGACGAACACCTGCTCCGTCCCGCCGCTGACGAACGCGCGGAGGTGGCCGTACTCGTGCGGAATGGTGATCCGCTGGACCGACCCGGCCCCGAACGCGTCGGGCTCTCGGAGCGACGCCGTCTCGGGGTACGCCTCCTTCGTCGACTCGATCGCCTCGTCGTTGCTGATCGCGCCGCCGCCGCGGTCCCAGCGGTCCGTGCGGAACGTCTCGCGGACGTACTCGCCGTCGACGATCGCCGCCAGCGTGACCGACTCCGAGCTCGACTCGACGTGGATCTCCGCCGCGGAGACCTCGCCGCGAGCGGTCGCGAGCGCGAGGTCCCGGACGGGACCCTCGTACACCTGGAGCGCGACCTGGAGCTCGTCGAGCCGGGCCGGAGAGCTGAATCCGTCGGTCTCCTCCGCGAGCGCGTCGATCTCGTCGAGCCGCTCGTCGTACTCTCGCGCGGTGGCGGAGACGGCGACCAGCTCGTCGAGGAGCTCGCGGTCGGAGATCTCTCCGTCCGCGTGCGCTCGGAACGCCTCCGACTGCCGGCTGTTGAGGCTCACCTCGTCGCGCTCGACGCGGCTGAGCGCCGCGAGAATCAGCCGCTGCCGCTCCGTGCTCGTCTCGGCGTTCTCGATCCGGTCGACGACCGCCGCGGTCTCGACGGCCGCGTCGGCGTCCCCGACGGAGAGGGAGAGCGACGAGCCGAGGTTCGCGCCGCGGGCGCCGCCCCCGATCCGCACGTCCGCGTCGGGGGGCGAAGAGAGCGTCCGGAACGTGAGGTTCGACTCGTCGACCTGGCGCGGGTCGGAGGCCTGCGAGGCGTCGGCCGCGTCGAAGACGGACACGCCGGTGCCGGCGACGGTCGCGTCGGTTCCGACCGACGCCGGAGGCGCGGAGCCGGCCGCCCCGGGCGACATCGCGCCCGCGATCGGCACGACCAACAACAGCATCGCGACGGCGACCGGGAGGGCCCTCATTGGTCGTGGATTCGGCTCCGGATATAAAAAAGCCACCTCAACGGACGAGGCTCTCGGGGGTCGAAGCGGCTCGGTGGCGTCGCGCCTCGGAGGACGACGGGGGGAGTGCGAGCGCGCTCTCGGCGGCGAAACCGACTATGGAAAGCGTTTTGCCCGGCGCATGAGAGCACCGATGTGCATGCGGAACCCCCCGCCTCGCGCTCTCCTCGTCGCGCTGGTCGCCGTCGCCCTCGTGGGCGTCGGCGCCCTCGTCGGCGCGCCGATCGCCGGAGACGCGCTCGCGACGTCACCCTCCAGCGACTCGTCGCTACACGACGCGGCGAGCCCGTCGATCGAGCGGCCGATCGGCGAACCGCTCACGGCTTCGGCCACCGGCTCGCCGACTTCGGGCCCCGTCGAACAGATCGACGACGAGTTCAACCTGACCTCGACGACGGAGATCCGGATTCAACCGACGCCGGACCGCGACGCGCGGTGGGAGGTGTCCGTCAGGTACGCGCTCGCCGACGAGGCCGAGACCGCGGCGTTCGAGACCGCCGGCGAGCAGTTCGCGGACGGCGAGGTCGGCCCCGGCCCGGCGCTGTTCGAAGGATTCGCCCGGGAGGCCAGTCGGAACGTCGACCGGACGATGCGGATTCGAGACGTCGACCGCGAGGTGGTCGTCCACGAGGACCCCTCGGAGTTCGACGTGGCCGAGGACGACACGGCCGCGGTCGGCGAACTCCGGCTGACGTTCGTCTGGACGGAGTTCCTCGAGACCGACGGAGAGAACCTCGTGTTGGGCGAGGCGCTGACGACACCCGACAACGGCACGTGGCTCCGCTCGCTCGGCGAGGAGCAGACGCTGGAGGTGGCGACGCCGGAGGGGTACACCGTCACCGGAACGCCCGGCGCCACCGTCCCGCTTCGCGACAACGCCGTGATCATCGAGGGACCGCGGACGTTCGAGGAGGGCGAGCGAGTCGCGGTCGTGTACGCGCCGACCGGCGCGGTCAGCCCGCCGTGGGAGCTGCTCATCGCTGCGATCGTGATCGCCGCGCTGCTCATCGCGGGGAGCGTCCTCGGCTATCGTCGGCTGGACCGCGGCGGCGCCGCCGCGGTCAGCCCGAACGGCGGAGAGGACGGCGACGGTGCGAGCGCCGGAGCGACCGTCGACGGAGAGGCGGACGAGCCAGAGAGTCCGCCAGCCGGCTCGCCTCACGACGGCGAGGACGGCGCCCCGGAGCCCGAACCGGACCTCTCGCTGCTCTCGGACGAGGAGCGCGTCGAGCGGCTCCTCGCGGACAACGGCGGCCGGATGCGACAGGCGGACATCGTCGCGGAGACCGGGTGGTCCGACGCGAAGGTCTCCCAGCTCCTGTCGGCGATGGCCGAAGAGGAACGCGTCGAGAAGCTCCGACTCGGCCGCGAGAACCTGATCTCGATTCCGGACGGCGAAGCGGACCAAGGGCACGGCGACGGGGCGGCCGAGGGGCACAACGGGGACCGTGGCGGCGACGACCGCGGCGAACGGTAGGGCCTCGCTCCGAGCACGGGGAAGCCAGCCGGCTCGACTCGTCCGGAGTCAACTCCTGGCGTGCGGTGTCGCGTTTCGAAAACCCTTACAGGGCGAGCGACGGAGTATCGATCATGAAAGTTCTGGTGACCGTCAAGGAGGTCGCGGAGGCGGCCGACGACTTCGCGATCGAGGGGTCCGAGATCGCCCCGTCCGACCTCGAGTACGACCTCAACGAGTGGGACGACTACGCGGTCGAGGCGGCGGTTCAGCTGGCCGAGGCCGGGATCGCCGACGAGGTCGTCACCGTCACCATCGGCCCGGAGCGCGCCGAGGAGACGATCCGGATGGCGCTCGCGAAGGGCGCCGACCGCGCGGTCCGCGTCTGGGACGACGCCTTCGAGGAGGGGTTCGCCGACGTGGCCGCGAAGGTGACGACGTTCGAGGCCGTCGTCGAGGCGGAGGAGCCCGACCTCGTTCTCGGTGGCGTCCAGGCCGCGGACACCGGGTTCGGCGCGACCGGCGTCGCGCTCGCCGAGCGGATCGGCTTCGAGCACGCCGCGGTCGTGAACGACCTGGAGGTCGACGCCGACGCGGGCGTCGCCCACGTCCACCGCGAGCTGGAGGGCGGCGTCGAGGAGCTGACCGACGTGGACCTCCCCGCCGTGTTGACCGTCCAGACCGGCCTCAACGAGCCGCGGTACGCGAGCCTCCGCGGCATCCGGCAGGCCCAGCGCAAGGAGATCGACGCGACGGGACTGGCCGACCTCGGGCTGACCGCCGAGGACGTCGAGAGCGCGCTGACGATCACGTCGATGTACGAGCCCGAGAGCGAGTCGGACGCGGAGATCATCGAGGGCGGCGCCGGCGAGGCCGCGAGTCGCCTCGCAGAGGTGCTGCGGGAGAAGGGGGTGGGCGCGTGATGTCGGACGTGCTCGTCGTCTCCGAACACCGGCGCGGAGAGCTCCGCGACGTCTCCTACGAGGCGATCACGGCCGGACGCGAGCTCGCCGACGCGCGGGGCGGCGACCTCCACGTCGCCGTCGTCGCCGGTGACGTCGACCAGTTCGCGGAGTACCTGAACCGCGAGGGCGTCGACGCGATCCACACGGTCGAGAACGGCGAGGAGTTCGACCACAACGTTTACCAGGCGGCGGTCGCGGCCCTGCTCGACCGGACGGACGCCGGCGCGGTCGTCGCGCCGAACTCGGTCAACGGGCTCGACTACGCCCCCGCCGTGGCCGAGGACCGCGGGCTGCCGCTGGTGACCGACGCGATCGGCATCGAGTACGACGACGGCCTGACGGTCACCCGCGAGATGTACGGCTCGAAGGTGGAGACGACCGTCGACGTCGCCGGCGACGAGTTCGTGCTCACGGTCCGTGGCGGCGAGTGGGCGCCCGCGGAGGGCGTCGGCGACGCGGCGGTCGAGTCGGTCGCGGTCGATCACCCCGAGTCCGGCGCGCGCGTCACCGGCTTCGAGGAGGTGGGCGGCGGCGACGTCGACATCGCCGACGCCGACGTGCTCGTCTCGGTCGGCCGCGGGATCGAGGAGGAGGAGAACCTCGAGCTCGTCGAGGAGCTCGCCGACGCGCTCGGCGCGACCCTCTCCGCCTCCCGGCCGATCGTCGACAACGGCTGGCTCCCGAAGAACCGACAGGTCGGACAGAGCGGGAAGGTCGTCACCCCCGACGTGTACATCGCCGTCGGCATCTCCGGCGCGGTCCAGCACGTCGCCGGCATGAAGGGGTCGGACACGATAATCGCGGTCAACACCGACCCGAACGCGCCGATCTTCGACATCGCCGACTACGGCGTCGTCGGCGACCTGTTCGACGTGGTGCCCGCGCTGATCGACGAGTTCGCCTGAGGGGCGCCGGAGAGAAGCCGACCCGACCGCGCCCCGTTCTCGGTTCGTTTATCACCCCGCCGACCATCCGATCCGGCATGAGCGAGGCCGACGAGCAGACGGCTGCGACCGCGACCGGCCGGGAGATCTGGATCGAGAAGTACCGGCCGCAGACGCTCGACGACATCCACGGCCAGGAGGCGATCGTCGAGCGGCTCCAGAGCTACATCGAGCAAGACGACATCCCCCATCTTCTTTTCAGCGGTCCTGCCGGCGTGGGAAAGACGACCGCGGCCACCGCCATCGCCAGACAGGTGTACGGCGAGGACAACTGGCGCGGCAACTTCCTCGAGCTCAACGCCTCCGACCAGCGCGGCATCGACGTGGTGCGCGACCGGATCAAGGGGTTCGCGCGCTCGTCGTTCGGCGGCGACTTCCGGATCGTGTTCCTCGATGAGGCGGACAGCCTCACCGATGACGCTCAGTCAGCGTTACGCCGGACGATGGAGCAGTTCTCCGACAACACCCGCTTCATCCTCTCGTGTAACTACTCGTCGAAGATCATCGACCCGATCCAGTCGCGCTGCGCCGTCTTCCGGTTCTCGCCGCTCTCGGACGCGGCGGTCGCCGCCCAGACCCGCGAGATCGCGGCGGCGGAGGGGATCGAGGTGACCGACGCGGGCGTCGACGCCCTCGTGTACGCGGCCGACGGCGACATGCGCCGCGCGATCAACTCGCTGCAGGCGGCGGCGACGACCGGCGACGTCGTCGACGAGGAGGCGGTGTATGCGATCACCGCGACCGCCCGACCGGAGGAGATCGAGTCGATGGTGACGAACGCGCTGAACGGGGACTTCGCGAAGGCGCGGTCGACCCTCGACACCCTGCTCACGGAGACGGGGATGGCCGGCGGCGACGTGATCGACCAGCTCCACCGCTCCGTGTGGGAGTTCGACCTGAGCGAGCGCGAGGCGGTCGCGCTGATGGAGCGGATCGGCGAGGCCGACTACCGGATCGCCGAGGGCGCCAACGAGCAGGTGCAACTGGAGTCGCTGCTCGCGTCGCTGTCCGTGGGGAAGTAGGCCGCTCGCGGCAACCGTCGCGTCGGTCGCACGCTACGCCGACCAGAGCGCCGCGGCGGTCGCGGTCCAGCCCTATCCGAGCACCGCCAGCGCGAGGAGCATCCCGGCGGCGGCGGCAGGCGGGATGGTGAGGTTGTCGTCGACGGCGACGCCGCGGACGATCGGCGGGAGGCCGTCGGCGACGGCGGCGGGGACGGCACCGGCGACCGCGACGACGACGCCCACGTCGGGGCCGAACGCGGGGATCGTGAACGGGACCGCGAGCCCGAAACAGACGAGGAACATCGCGATCCACGCGGCCGGCCGCTTCGCCTCGGTCGCGTCGTTGTCCGCGAGCGCCCCGCTGACGGGGTCGCCGACCGACAGCATCCACATCGCGGGGACCGCGAGGGTCGGCTCCAAGAGGAGCACCACGCCGGTCATGCTCACCTGGTACAGCGCGTAGCCGGCGAGCGCGTCGCTCTCGTACTCCCGAGTGAGCTTCCGGTAGAGGGCGTGGTCGAGCCCGACCACGAGCCGGAGGAACTCCAGCGAGAGGACGACGGCGAGCGCGGCCACGAGGAGGTACCGCGTCTCCGTCCACGTGATCCACCCGAGCAGGTACGGCACCGGGTAGAGCGTGCCGCCCGAGTGGACTATCCGCCGCTCGAACTCCACGCGCTCGCGCCAGGCCGTCGCGGGAAGTGCCACGTCAGTTGGTCTCGACGTCTGTCTCGACGGTCTCGTACCGGTTCAACAGCGCGTCGAACGACCCGCCAGCGCGGAGCGCGGCCAGCTCGTCGGCGAGGTCGTCGGCGGGGACCCGGACCTGGGCCGCCGTGTCGCGCTCGCGGACGGTGACGGTGTCGGGACCGTCGTCCTCGATCCCGTCGCGGTCGACGGTGACGCAGAACGGCGTGCCGACCTCGTCCTGCCGGCGGTAGCGCCGCCCGATCGAGCCGGAGTCGTCGTACGCGACCGCGAGGCCGGCCGCCCGGAGGTCGGCGGCGACGCGGTCCGCGAGTTCGACGAGGCGGTCGTCGTTGGTCACCAGCGGGAACACCGCGGCGTCCTGCGGCGCGATCTCCGGCGCCAAGGAGAGGTACGTGCGTTCCTCCCCGTCGACCACGTCCTCGCGGTACGCGTGCGCGAGGAGGGTCTGGACCGTCCGCCCCACGCCGAAGGAGGGCTCGACCACGTGCGGGACGATGTGCTCGCCGCTCTCGGTGGTCTCCTCGACGGAGAAGTCCGCGACGTCGACGTCGACGTCGCGCGTTTCCCCGTTCACGTCGACCGAGACCGTCTCGCCGGCGAAGGCGTCGGGGTCGCGCTCGGCGAGCGTCTCCAGCGCCTCCGCGACCGCGCCGGCGTCGGCGCCGAACTCGGGGCCGAGGACGGACATGTCGGGGTCGACCGTCGCGCGCTCGACCGTCTTCGGCTCGTCGTAGCGCTTGAACACGGTGAACGCGTCGTCGCCGTACTCGTCGTGTTTCGAGAGGTCGTAGTCGCCGCGGTACGCGAAGCCGGCGAGCTCGATCCAGTCGCCGTCGACCTCGCTCTCGGCGTCCCAGCAGTCGGCCGCGTAGTGGGCGCGCTCGCCGGCGAGGTGCTGGCGGAAGCGGAACCGCTCGGTGTCGACGCCGACCCGCTCGTACCACTCCTGGGCGACGCCGAGGTAGTAGCCGACCCACGGAGAGCCGATCGTCCCGTCGTCGACCGCCTCTCCGACCGTGGTGTCGACGTATCCGCCGTCCTCCGCCTGCTGTTCCGCGGCCGGATACAGCCGGACGTCGACGTCGCGGACGCGATGCAGCGGCGGTTCGTCGGACTCGGGGTCGATGAACTGCTCCAACTCGGCCTGCGTGAACTCGCGCAGCCGGAGGAGACCGCCGCGCGGCGAGATCTCGTTGCGGTAGGCGGGGCCGATCTGGGTGATGCCGAACGGGAGGTTGCCGCGGGCGTACTCCTTCAGCCGCGGGAACTCGACGAAGATCCCCTGTGCCGTCTCCGGCCGAAGGTAGCCGGGCTGGCCGTCGCCCGGCCCGATGTCGGTCGCGAACATGAGGTTGAACGCCTCGACCGCCGCGCCGGCGAGCGGGGTGCCGCAGGCGGGACAGGCGATGTCGTTGTCGGCGATGAGGGCCTCCACCTCCTCGCCGGGGAGCGCCTCGGCGTCCTCGACGTCCGTGACGGCCTCCACGAGGTGGTCGGCGCGGTGCGACTCGCCGCACTCCGGACACTCGACGAGCATGTCGTCGAACCCCTCCAGGTGGCCGGACGCCTCGAAGACGGCCTCCGGCATCACCGTCGGCGCCTCGATCTCGCGGTTCCCCTCGCGGATGGTGAACCGGTCGCGCCAGGCGTCCTCCAGGTTCCGCTTCAGCGCCGCGCCCTGCGGACCGAACGTGTAGAAGCCGGCGGTGCCTCCGTACGCGCCGTTCGAGCCGAAGAAGAAGCCGCGCCGCTTGGCCAGCTCGACGAGGTCGGCCGCGGCCATCACAGCCCCTCCAGCAGGTCCACGTCGCGGACGACGCCGTCGAGGTCGGTGCCGTTGACGAGCGGCACCTGCTCGATGTCGTTGCTGATGAGCTCCTGGGCGACCTCCTTGGCCGTCCGGGCGCCGCTGACGGTGACCAGGTCCTCGGTCATGAAGTGACGCGTGGCCTCCGCCGGGATCTCCACGTTCCGGGTCGGGAGGTAGCGCGCGCCGATCGCTTTGATCCCCTCCCAGGACCACTCGGAGTCCTGCTCGGCGATGGAGTCGCCCGTGCTCGCCTCGCCCTCGACGACGCGGGCGACCTCCAGCACGTCGACCTCGGTGAGGATGCCCGCGATCGCGGCGTCGTCGTCGAGCACGACCGCGTACGGGACGTTCGCGAGTCCGATCTCGCGCTCGGCGACCGGCAGCGGCGTCTCCGTGTGGGTCGCGTTGACCGCCCGAGTGGCGAGCGTGCCGACCGGCGTCTCGCCGTCGATCTCGCCGCGGGCGATCGCCCGCACCACGTCGGTGACGGTGATGATGCCGACGAGCGCCTCGCCGTCGACGACCGGGAGCCGGCGAGACTCCTCGGCGACCATCGTGGCGGCCGCGTCGACGATGTCGGCGTCGGCACCGACCGTCGGCACCTCGCGCATCAGCAGCGCGAGCTGGTCTTCGTCCGGCTGTTCGATGAGGTCGTCGCGAGTGACGAGCCCCCGGTACACCTCGTCGCCGTCGACGTCTTTCACGACCGGTACCGACGAGAAACCGTACTCTCGGATGTACTCCAGCACGTCGTTCCGGCTCCCCGGGATCTCGACGACGACGAGATCCTCTCGCGGCGTCATGGCGTCTGATACGTTCATGCACCGTCTTTCAGCGTGGCACCTCTTGTATACTGCGAAGGTGATCGACGGCGCAGCGAGCGACGCGGACGCCGAGCCCGGCCCGATCGGCACCGGCCAGACGGTCTCGAGGTCCTCCGACTCCCACCACCCCGACCCCCGCCGGCCGCGTCCCCCGCCGGGCCGAACTCCCGACAGCGTGGCGACTCGTTCGTCAGATTGACGCTCAGCGGCACGCACCACCGGAGGATCGACGGTCGAACGGCGCATATCACGCCGATCCGTCCACTCGAACCGCCGATCCGCCGACCGCGGCCGTCGCCGGTTCGCAACGCTTATACCTACTGTGAACAATTCACAAGCATGTCACGGAGTTCCACCCCTTGGGACGACCCGGACCCCGACCGCCGCCCGACGGCGCTGCCGACGGACCCGAGGCTCGACGCCGGCGACTCGCCGGACGTCATGGCGTCGATCGACTCGTCGGCGTCGCGACCGGAGCTGGTGATCGCGGACGTGTCGCGGGAGGACGCGTGGGTCTCGGTCGACGAGGCCAACGCGACGGTGCTCGAGGAGTGGTGCTGAGGCGGAAGCCGACCGAACGCCCCTGGTTCGCACCCCGACCCGCGGATCGCCCTTTTCACGCCGACCCGCGGACTCCTTCTCCGAGCTCCCACGCGCGGATCAGCGACGCGATCGTCCGACACGTCGGCGCCGACGCGCCGAACCGATCGGCGCGGTCGGTGACCGTCCCGTAAATCGCGTCCACCTCGGTCCGGCGCCCGGCAGCGACGTCCTCACACATGGACGAGCGGTTGGCGGCGGTGTCGTCGGCGACGCGCTCGACGGCGGCGACCGCCTCCTCCTCGTCGAGACCGACGCCGTCGGCCCGCGCAACTCTGGCCACCTCGCGCGCCGCCTCGCGGGCCACCTCGCCGCTCGGCCCGTCGAGCGTCTCCCCGTTCGGGATCCGCGCGAGCGCCGACGGGCCGTTGATCCCCGCGTTGACCGCGAGCTTCTCGTACCGTCGGCGCGGCATGTCCTCGGCGGCGGTCGCCGCGATCCCCGCCTCGTCGAACGCAGCAGCGACTCGCACCGCGAGCGGGCTCGGACCGCCGGAGACCGCGCCGACGACGACCTCGCCGACCCCCGTACACGTCACGCGCCCGGGCTCCGCGAGCCGAGCGCCGTAGCTGGCGGTGCCGGCGATCACCGTCGGGTCGAGGGCGGCGACGAGCCGCTCCTCGGTGAACCCGTTCTGGAGCGAGCACACCGCCCCGTACTCGCCGGTCGCGAGCGCCCGCGCGGCCGCGTCCGTGTCGTACGCTTTCGTCGTGACGAGGGCGAGGTCCGCCGACCGGTGCGTCCCGTCGGTGAGCGCCCGCGGACGGACGCGGGCGGCGACCTCGCCGTCGATCCGGAGCCCGTCCTCCCGGATCCGACGCATGTGCGGGTCGCGGCCGACGAGCGTGACGTCGTGGACCCGCGCCAACAGCCCGCCGACGAGGCTGCCGAGCGCCCCGGCACCGTAGACGAGGACTTCCATGGGCGGTCAGAGGCGACGCAACTGAAAAGGCGTGACGGTGGCTCCGGGGGTCCGGTCACCGGCCCGCCGGCGCGATCACCCCTTCAGTCCGCTGCCGGTCAAGGGGACGACGACGTCGTCGTCGGGCGCGAGGTCCCCGCGCTCGCGGAGTTCCCGGAGCGCGGCCGGGGCGACGGCGCAGGTCGGCTCGGTGTAGAATCCCGCCCGGTGGAGCCGGTCGAGCTCGCGCTCTGCCGCCGACTCGGTTACTGCGAGGGCGTCGCCGTCGGTCTCGGCGACGGCGTCGAGGACCTTCCGCTTCCGCACCGGCTCCGCGATCTGGATCCCGTCGGCGGCGTCGTTGACGCGTCCGTCGGGGTCGGCCGCGTCGGGGCCGTGCAGCTCCCGGACGATCGGCGCGACCCCGGCCGCCTGCGCGCCGAACAGCCGCGGGACGGCGTCGATCCAGCCGGCGCGTTCGAGCCGGCGGAATCCCCGGTACGCGCCGAGAAACAGGGTGCCGTGGCCGAGCGGCGTCACGACCGCGTCGGGGGCGTCCCAGCCGCGCTGAGCGGCGATCTCGTAGGCGACGGTGGCAGTGCCCTCGAAGAACGCGGGGTTCCAAGCGTGGCTGGCGTACCACGCGGAGCCACCGGAGCCGCCGTCCGCTCCGCCCTCGCCGCCCCCGCCGAGCGCCGCGACGCACGCCGCCGTCACGTCAGCGCGGCTCCCCTCGATTCGGACCGTCTCGGCGCCCGCGCGGCGGATCGCGCGGAGCTTCGACTCCTTGGCGTCGGCCGGGACGTACACCGCGGCGTCGACCCCGGCGCGGGCCGCGTACGTCGCGATCGCCGCGCCGGCGTTGCCGGAGGAGTCCTCGACGACGCGCTCGACGCCGAGCTCGCGGGCGCGGGTGAGCGTCGTCGTCGCGCCCCGGTCCTTGAACGAGCCGGTGGGGAAGACGTACTCCAGCTTGAAGCCGGCGTTCCACGGAACGGCGTCGCCTCCCGGACCGCCGTCGTCGCTGTCGTCGCCGCTCGGCGCCCGGTCCGCGTCGACGAGCGGCGTCATCCCCTCGCCCAGCGTCACCCGGTCGGCGGGGTCGTCGCCGACGGCGAGGAGTTCGTCGAACGCCCACAGGCCGTCGCGAGTGTCGAGCGCCTCTCCCCCTGTCGGCTCCGGCGCCGGTCGGTCCGGGATCGGCGGGTCGGCGAAGTCCAGAGGGGCGCCGCACTCGCAGCGCCACCGGTCGGTCAGGGCCGCGCCGCACTCGGCGCAGGAGAGCCGTCGCGGACTCATCAGTACCGGTCGACGTTGGTGCCGACCGAGCAGACGTACTCGCCCGCGGCGACCTGTGGGAGACGCCGGGTGCGCCAGAAGACCCCGTCGTCGTCGGCGGTCACGCGCGCCTTCAGCCCGCCGAAGGTGTCGGTCACCTCGAAGAGGGCGTCTTCCGCGGAGACGCGCTCGCCGAGGTCCCGCTTGAACCGAACGAGCCCGCCGGCGGGCGAGCCGTACTGGTCGAACCCGCGCGCCCGAACCTGTCGTTCGAGGTCGACGTCGCCGTCGAGGAAGCCGTAGTGACGGAGCACGTTGAACACGCCCTCGACGCCGTATCGAATCGACTCCTCTTCCCAGCCGACGGCGCCGCCGAGCTCCGGGTCGATCGTCGGGATCCCGTGCTCCGGGCCGGCCCGCGCGAGCTGTCCGTCGGGCCCCTTGATGTCGAGGACGTGCCCGCAGCCGAACACCTTCGCCAGCTCCAGGCAGTCGCCGTGGAGGTGGTGGCGAAGCCCGCACCGCACCCGCGTCTCGTTTATCATCCGACTGGTCGACCCCTGGTGGAGGTCGAGAATGATGTCCGCGCGCTTCGCCGCCTGGAACGTCGCGTGGGCTATCCGCTCGCTGGTCGTCCCGTCCTCGTCGCCGGGGTACCCGCGGTTCATCTTCCGGTCGTCGATCGGGTTGCGGTGCTCCGCGACCTGAAAGCCGAAGTAGTTGACGATGCCGACGACGAGGAGCGCGCCGGACAGCTCGGTCGGATCGACCCGCGGGACGACGCGGTTGACGACCCCCAGCCCGTTGAGTTCGTCGCCGTCGCTGACCGCCTGCACGTACAGCGTCTCCCCGTCCGACGCGCCGTTGACGACGGCGACCGGGAGCCGGACGGGGCTCCCGTCCCGCGTCTCGCCCACTTCGAGACGGCCCGTGTCCGTCTCACCCGGCGGGGCGCGGGCCGTTCCAAGCGTGATCATTACGCGAACGTGGGCCGGCCGCCCCTTTATCCGTTCGGTCCGCGGCGATTCCCCGACACAAGCTTTATCGCCGTCTCGGTCGAGAGACCGGTATCGACGACCGCGTCCGCCGACCCGTCTCCGGTCACACTCGCCGCCGGTCGGACGCGGTCCCCAGCACATGAGCATCGACATCGAGCCGCTGACGGACGACGCCGGACTCACGGTCACGGACCACATCGAGAACACCCAGTTCGAGGTGTACACCGACCGGGCGGTCGAGCCGGTCGCGGGTTCCGCGGACGCTCACTACTTCCCCGTCGACGCAAGCGTCGCGGTCGAGACCGCGTCGGTCGAGATCCCGCGGATCACCATCGTCGAGACGCGCGCCAGCGACGGAACGCTGCTCACCCGCGGGGACTCTTACCGCATGCCCGACGGTGCGTACCACGTCGGGATCGACCCCGCGCCGACCAAGCTGTATCTCTCCTTCGAGGCGGGGTTCGCGGTGAGGACGACGGACCGGACCACCCGGATAGACCTCGACGCCCCCGCCGAGGTCGCGCTCGGCTTCCGGTCGCTCCACCAGGTTCCCGCGGGCACCATCGAGACGCCCACCGACCCCGAGTCACTGATGGAGGCCGTGTCGCTGCTCGGCTCCGCGCTCCAGACGACGAGTCCGGAGCGGTCGTTCCCGACCCTCCGCGGTCACCCGCCCCTGATCGAGCCGGGCGACGAGCTCCGCGTGCCGGAGCGGATCGAGCCGCCGGACTCCGGGATCCGGATCGTGGTCCCCCCCGAGTACCGCTTCCTCTACCCCGTGGTCTCGCTGGCGTACTACTTCGCGGCCGACGTGGTCCCCGGAGATTTCCCCAGGATCGAGGGAGACGGCTGGACGTACTCGCTGGAACCCGACTTCGAGCGCCGGGCCGCCGAGGTGCTCCGGCAGTCGTTCCACTTCGACTGCCTCGCTCGAACAGAGGGGTTCTACCCGGTCGACCTCCACGAGCGCGAGACGACCGCCCTCGACCTCGACTGGGGTCGGCTGTACGACCTGCCGCTCGCGGAGCGGCTCGGCGAGTACTTCTCGGTCCCCTTCGAGCGCGTCGAGCCGGAGCTCCCGCAGTGGACGCTGACGACCGACGTGCGACCCGACGCCGAGAACGTCGAGATGCTCCCGTTCGTCGCCGGGGAGCTGTCGATCGTTCGGTCGCCCGAGACGGCCACCCCGGTGGCCGCGGGCGAGGGGGGCGGCGTCGGGCTCTTCCGCGGTCCGGGCGCCGCGGCGAACTCGCCCGGGGCGGTCCCCCTCGCTCCGGACGAGTTCGTCCGCGGCGGAACGGGAACCGAGCCCGTCCGCGGCGCCGACGCCTCGGCCGACCGCGGGGCGGTCCCGGCCGACGCCGACTTCGTGCGGCCCGACCCGGTCGACACCGTCGAGCACGCGTGGGTCGGCGAGGGCGTTCCGCTCGACGCGAACAAGGCCACTCTCGACGCGTACCTCCGCCGGCTGGAGGCCGGCCAGGTCGAGCAGTCGCGGATCTCGGTGCTCGTCGTCTGCAACGACGAACAGATGCGCGAGGAGGGCGAGGTCGCGGACCTGTACGGCCTCCGCGACATGGTCCAGTTCGACATTGAGGTGCGCCACGACCTCACCCGCGCGGAGATGCGCGAGGCGCTCCGGTCCGACGTCGACTTCCTCCACTACGTCGGCCACGTCGACGATCGCGGGATGCAGTGTACCGACGACTACCTCGACCTCACGGACGAGGACCTCGACGTCGGCGTCAGCGCCTTCCTGCTCAACGCCTGCCAGTCCTACCAGCAGGGCGAGGCGCTCGTCCACCGCGGCTCCCGCGGCGGCATCGTCACCCTGTCCGACGTCGCGAACTCGCCGGCGACCCAGCTCGGCCGCATCATCGCCCGCCTGATGAACAGCGGCTTCAACCTCCGCACCGCGCTCCACGTCGCGAAGCGGGAGTTGATAACCGGCCACCAATACATTGTCGTCGGTGACGGCGGGACGACCATCTGTCAGAGCGAGAGCGGAGCGGCCGCAGTCATCGAGGTACGCCACGAGGGGCCGCCGTGGGATATCTCGATCAAGGCGTATCCGAACGGCCCCTACGGCTCCGGAACGCTGACGACGCCAACCATTGCATCGGCTTCGTCCAACCACTATGTTCCGGGAGACATCGATCTGCGCGACACCACCGAGTCACAGCTAAAGAATTTCCTCGGCCTTGAGGTAGTGCCGGTCTTTACCGAATCGGGACTCGTCTGGAGCGATGAGTTCGATTGATTACGGCCCAGCAGTCGATGAAAGTACACCTGCCGACGCGGGCGCCGCCTGCGTCAGCAGGAGGAGCGCGGTGAACAGGACGCCAGCCATCTTCGGGTGCTCTGCCACGTAGTCTGCAACACTTTCGTGCATATTACATCAGATATCGCATGTAATTAAATTGGACGTTGTTCTGCGGCAATCGTTTTGAGATATTTGAACGTTCAGAATAAGTAAATAAATTCTCGGCGCCGGACGGGGCGAGCCTCGGTCAACCGCGTAGGTGTTACACCGGCACCTTGAAGCCGGTTTCGGCGGAGGGACCGACATGGGCGAGACGGACGACGTCGACCTCCTCGACCCGTTCCGGCAGTTCTTCTCGCTGCGCCGAGACGTGCTCGTGCTGTCGCTCGCGATGTTCGCGTTCAGCCTCGGCTTCCAGATGACGAACCGGTACGTGCCGGAGTACCTGTCGGCGCTGGGCGCGAGCGCGTTCGTCGTCGGGATGTTCGGAACCGTCGGCAACGTCATCGGCGCGGTGTACCCGTACCCCGGCGGACGGCTCTCCGACCGGATCGGGTCGCGGGTCGCGCTCACGCTGTTCGGCCTGCTGTCGAGCCTCGGATTCGCGGTGTGGCTCGTCGCGCCGGCCCTCGGGACCGTGACGGTGTGGGGCGTCGTCCTGGAGCCGTGGATCTGGATCTTCGTCGGGCTCTTCCTCGCGCAGGCGTGGAAGTCGTTCGGCCTCGGCGCGACGTTCGCGGTCGTCAAGCAGGCCGTGCCGCCGGAGCGGCTGGCGCGCGGGTTCGCGAGCACCGAGGTGTTCCGCCGGACGGCCTTCCTGGTCGGCCCGCTGATCGCGGCGGGGATCATCCAGTCGGTCGCGGGGTTCACCGTCGCCTTCCAGTACGTGCTCGCGGTGGCGCTCCTGTTCGCGGTCGTCGCGACCGCGCTCCAACACGTCCTCTACGACGCGAGCGAGGACTCGCTGGGCAAGGAGTTCGAGGGGGTCCGTGAGGTCGTCGACGACCTCCGAAACCTCCCGCCGGAGCTCCGACCGCTGCTCGTCGGCGACACCCTCGTGCGCTTCGCGAACGGGATGGTGTACGTCTTCTTCGTCATCGTGATCACGCGGTTCCTGGAGGTCGGGCTCGACGTCGGTCCCGTCTCGCTGTCGCCGGCGGCGTTCTTCGGCGTCCTGCTCGCCGTCGAGATGCTGGTCGCGCTCGTCTCCATGCCGCCCGCGGCGCGGGCCGCCGAGTCCGTCGGGCTCAAACCGGTCGTCGCGCTCGGGTTCCTGGTGTACGCGGTCTTCCCCGCGCTCCTCATCAGCGTCCCAGCCGACACGCCCCTGACCGCGCCGCTCGTCGTCGCGCTGTTCGCGTTCTCGGGGCTGCGGTTCGCCGGCCTCCCCGCGCACAAGGCGCTCATCGTCGGGCCCGCCGAGCGCGACACGGGCGGGCGCGTCTCCGGCTCGTACTACCTCCTCCGCAACGCGGTCGTCATCCCGAGCGCGGCGCTCGGCGGGCTGATCTACGGCGGGTTCTCGGTGCCGACGACCGGTCTCGCGTTCGCCGGGAGCCCCACGTTCGCGTTCGGACTCGCGAGCGCGATCGGACTCGTCGGCGTCGCGTACTTCGCGGCGTTCGGTACGGAGTACGACGCGTACGCGTAGGAGGTACGGGGCTCGTCGCGCCCGTCGGCGCGTCCCGCCGTTTTTTCATCCCCCGCGACCGAGGTGCCGACATGACCGACATCGTCGCCGCGATACGGGACGCGTTCGAACACACCGACTACGACCTCGGCGACGTCGCCGTCAACCGACAGCAGGTGCGCGTTCCGGTCCTCCAGGAGGGAGCCGACCCCGACGCGCTTCGCGCCGTGATCGAGGAGGCGCTCGGCGCCGACGCCGTCGTCGGCGTCACCGTGAGCACGGAGACGATCGACGGGGAGGACACCATCGGCACCGTCGTCTCGTTCCAGCACCGGCCGTGACGTCGACGCAACCGGTGGTGTCGGCCGTGACGCGGTACGATTAAGCGTGCGGTACTCGTACCCACCGGCCACACGATGACGGCCGACGACGGACACGACGGCGCGCAGTATCTCGCCGGCTCGCCGGTCCGGGTCTCGATCCTCCGGACGCTCCGTCGGGAGCCGCGACGCCCGGCGGACCTGACGGACGCGGTCGACGCGACCCGGACGACGGTCCAGCGGATCCTCGGGGGGTTCCGCGAGCGCGACTGGGTCGTCAAGCGCGACGCCGCGTACCGCGTGACGCCGACGGGAAAACGCGTCCACGAGGCGTACGAGACCCTGCTGGACGAGGTGGCGCTGGCCGATCGCTACGGGAGGTTCGCCGCCGACCTCGAGCGCGTGGACGCCGGGCTCCCCCCGGAGGCGCTCGACGCCGGCGAACTGACGGTCGCGACGGACCGGAACCCGCTCGCGGCTGTCGACCGGCTCACCGAACTCCTCCGAGAGGGCCGCGACGCCGAGATCCGCGCGGTCTCGCCGATCGTCATCCAGCAGTTCAACCGAGCGGCCGCCGCGGCGCTCGACGCCGGCGCGGAGGTCGAGCTCGTCATCGACCGCGACGTCGCCGAGACGTCGGTCTCCGAGTTCGGACCGGCGACCGACCGGGCGCTCGACGACGACGACGCGACCGTCTACGTCTCGCCCGAGCCCATCGAGTACGGGCTGTTCAAGCGCGACGACGTCGCCTGCGTGACGGCGTACGACCGGCGGAACAACCCGCGGTGCGTGTTCGAGTCGACGGAGCCGATCGTGACCGAGTGGGTCGACGACAGGTTCGAGTCGCTCGTGGCCGACGCTCGACGCCTGTCGGCGGTCGTCGAGGAGGCCTGACTCGGCTCGGGCTACGCCTCGGTCGAGTCGTCGGAGTCGGCCGCGTGCTCGTCGTCACGGCGCTCCGGATCGAAGTTGACGGGGACCACCGTCGGGTGGTCGATCCCGACGGACGGGGTGCTGGCGCTCATGGCTCCGCTCGATCGTAGACGACACGCCCACTAAAAATTACCCATGTGCATAACGCATCCGTCGCGCGGGACGGATGTTCTGTAGTTATTGGAATTCGTCGGCGTACAGGTCCTGCGCGTGTTCGATCGCGTCTTTCGCGGTCGCCTTGTCCTCCCATCCGAGGGTCTCGACCTCCTTGCCGGCCTCGAGGTTCTTGTACGTCGAGAAGAACTCGTCTATCTCGTCGCGGATCTGCTGGGAGATGTCCTCGAGGTCCTCGATGTGGTCGAAGCGGGGGTCCTCGGTGGGCACCGCGATCACCTTGTCGTCCTGCTCGCCGTCGTCGTCCATCCGCATCAGCGCGACGGGGCGCGCCTCGACGACGCAGCCGGGGAACGTCTGATCCTCGACGAGCACCATCACGTCGAACGGGTCGCCGTCGTCGTAGTACGACTGCGGGATGAACCCGTAGTCGTACGGGTAGTGGACGTTCGAGTGGAGCACGCGGTCGAG
>NZ_JAXRUU010000054.1:0-21385 GCF_034497445.1 Halorubrum sp. AD140 | reverse complement strand
CGCCGACGAGCGGGACCCGGTAGGTCCCCTCCGTCTCGCCCGCGAGCGTCACCGCGGCGTCGGTGGGGCTGACGCGCCCGCCGTAGGCGACGGAGAGGGTGGGAGCCGACTCGTCTCCCTCGCGCTCCGTGTCCGCGCCGGCGACCGTCGCGACCGGCGCGCCCGCCTCGCCGGCGACCTCGCGGACGACCTCGAGCGCCTCGCCCTCGCAGGCCGTCACGAGGGGCGCTCCCGGCTCGGCGATCCGGGCCTTGGTGCGGGCGATCTCGGCGATCGTGTCGCCGAGGACCGCGGTGTGTTCGAGCGAGACGTTCGTCACGGCCGTCGCGACGGGGGCGACCGCGCTGGTCGCGTCGTACTCGCCGCCGAGCCCGACCTCCAGCACCGCGACGTCGACGTCGCGGCGCGCGAACTCGCGGACCGCCATCGCCGTGACGACCTCGAAGAAGGTGAGCGGCTCGCCGGCAGCCGCGCGCTCGACGAGCCACGGCTTCGCCTCCTCGACGAAGGCGGCGATCGCGGCCTCGGTCATCTGCCGGCCGTCGACGCGGACCCGCTCGGCGAGCACGGAGAGGTGCGGCGAGGTGTAGAGCCCGACCGAGAGTCCCGCCTCGCGGAGGATCGACTCGGTCATGCGCGCCGTGCTCCCCTTCCCGTTCGAGCCGGCCACCTGCACGAACGGCACGTCCGCTTCGGGGTTGTCGAGCCGGTCGAGCAGCGCCGCGACGCGCTCGGTCCCCGGCTTGACCGAGAAGCGGCGGAGGTCGAAGAGGAACGCCGCCGCCTCGTGGTAGTGCATACGCCGTGGGTCGGCACGGCGTCGCTTAGGCGTAACGGACCGGGGCGGCTCCGGCCGGCGCGTCCCCGCCGGGGCGCGACGCTCCCGCCGCGAAGAGCAACCCTTACGCGCGCGGCACCCCGACCCGGTCGCATGCACGAGATAGCGGCCGCGTCGGCGTCCGCGGTCGACGACGGCTCCGAGGAGCGCGACGCGAACGGGCGCGGCGGCGCGGGCGCCGGCGACGCCGCCGATCCGGTGCTCGTCGGCCAGGACGTCAGGCGGTCGTACGGCGACGTCGTCGCGCTCGACGGGGTCGACCTCCGCGTCGAGGCCGGCGAGGTGTTCGGGCTCATCGGCCCCAACGGCGCGGGCAAGACCACGCTCGTCCGCGCGCTGACCGGGACGACCGACGCAGCGGGGGAGATCCGCGTGTTCGGCGCCCCCCCGCGCGGGGTCGACCCGCAGCGCGTCGGGCTGCTCCCGCAGTCGTTCGACCCGCCGGAGCGGCTCACCGCGACCGAACTGGTGGAATACTACGGCGGCCTCTACGACGACGCCCGCGACGTCGAGTCGGTCCTCCGGGACGTGGGGATGGCCGACGACGCGGACGCGTGGTACGAGACGCTCTCGGGCGGGCAACAGCGGCGCACCTGCGTCGCGACCGCCATCGTCAACGACCCCGACCTCCTCTTCCTCGACGAGCCGACCACGGGGATCGACCCGGCGGGCCGGCTGGCGATCCACCGCCTGATCGAGCGGCTCGCGGGCGACGGCACGACCGTCTTCCTCACGAGCCACGCGATGGACGAGGTCGAGCGGCTCGCCGACCGCGTCGCGCTCCTCCGGGACGGTGCGGTCGTCGCCGTCGGGGCGCCCGACGAGCTCGTCGCCGAACACGGCGGCGCACCTCGGCTCGACGTGACCCTCGACGGACCCGCGAGCGACCGCACCGTCGGGCGCGTCGAGGAGCGCGTCGGGGCGGACGTCGCCGGCGACGCCGCCGTCGAGTCGACCCGCGACGGGCTGCGGCTCCGAGGCGTCCGACCCGAGACGATCGGCGACGCGGTCGACGCCCTCGACGCTGCCGGGGTCGCCTTCGAGTCGCTCGCGTGGAGCGAGCCCTCGCTGGAGGACGTCTACCTGCGGCTCACCGGCGAGGAGTACTCGCCGCGGAACCTCCGGGACGCCGCCGACGGAGGCGACCGATGACCCGCGTCGGCCGGATCCGCACCGAGGCGACCGCGGCGGCGCGGTCGTTCCTCCGCCGGCGGACGGCGGTGTTCTTCACGTTCTTCTTCCCCGTGATCCTCGTGGTCATCTTCGGCGCGCTGGTCCGGACGCAGCCGACGGGCGGTGGGCTGTTCGCGGAGCCCGCCGGCTACTACATCCCCGGCTACCTCGCGGTCGTCGTCCTCTTCACGCCCCTCTCGCGGGTTGGGTCCGAGATCGCCCGACACCGCGACGGCGGCCGGTTCGAGAAGCTGGCGACGACCCCGCTCTCGCGCGCCGAGTGGCTCCTCGCGCACACGCTCGTCAACGTCGCGATCATCGGCGCGGCCAGCCTCCTGATCTTCGGGCTCGTGCTCGCGGTGACGGACGCCGAGCCGGTCGTCTCCCCCGCCCTCGCGGTTCTGCCCGTCTTCGTCGCCGTCGGCGTCGCGCTGTTCTGCGGGTTCGGAGCGATCCTCGGCGCGCTCGCCGACTCGCAGGACGGCGTGATCGCCGCGAGCAACACGGTCGCGCTCCCGCTGCTCTTCCTCTCGGAGACGTTCGTCTCGCCCGACCTGCTGCCGGCGTGGTTCCGCCCGGCCGTCGCCGCCTCGCCGCTCACGTACTTCGCGCGGGGGACGCGAGCGATCGTCTACGAACCCGGGCCGTGGACCGGCGACCTGGCCGTCCTCTCGGTGCTCGCCGCCGCGTTCCTCGCGGTCGGCGCGTACGCGGTCCCGCGGACGGACTGAGCGCGGTGCGGGCGGAGCGAGGGAGCGACCCGGCCGGGTCGCCGGCTCGGAAGCCGGTCATTTATATCGCCCGGCGCCGTCTCGCCGGACGAGAGAGGCCCAGTGTTGAAAACTGTTCAATTCACCTGCTCGGACTGTGCACAGACCATCGAGGTCAACGAGGAGATGCGGGAGACGATCCTCGACGCCGGCTGTCCGGTGTGTACGACCGCCGCCAGCGAGGAGGACTTCTCCGGCGAGCCCTCCGACGACGAGTAGCGGCTGGGAGCCGATCGCGGCCCGGGCGCCGCCACGACCCCCAGTGGACAGATACGCCGTCGACTGATTCGATCGATCGGTGAGAGCCGCGAGCCGACCGCCGGGAGTCCCACCGGCTCCGGGTACCGTCCTCAGTGTCGCGCGCGAGCCAACGCGCGCGGCGGCTCGCGTCGCAGTTCGTCAACAGGAGTCAGTGTCGTCGGGCCACTCGCCGCTTCGAAGCAGGTGTAGTTCACCGTCCCGGATTCCGAGCACGACGTCGAAGCAGCGGTACTCGGGGTCTCCGGCGACGCTGTCCACCTCTCGGAAATCGGTCGACACCCACTCCGACCGCGGATCTCCGCTCAGCCGGGCGTGGAGCTCGTAGCGAGCCGGGTCAGTCGGGTACTCCTCGAACGCTCGCTCCCGGACGAGCAACTCCCCGTCCCCCTGCGTCTCTGCCGGGGGGACGTCCTCGGCGGTCCAGTACACCGGCTCGCCGTCTTCGAGCAACAGGACGTGCAGACGGTAGGGTCGGCGGTCGGCATTTCGATACCGCATGTCGGTCACCCGCACGTCTTCCGGCGGCGGACTGGTTTCCGCACCGCTCTGGCATCCGCTCGTCGTCCCCACGAGAGCGAGGCCGGTCGTTGCCAACACCGTGCGTCGCCTCATACACGGACCGTACTATCCGGCCCTAGAAATTCACTTTGGAGGCTTGTCGAAGCTCTCAGCAGGCGATCTGTTTCCCTCTGTGTGCACGATACCGCCGCACTCTCGAACACTCTCCACGGTTGTGTGATACCGGAGCGCGACAGCGGACAGGGGAGGAGCCCGATCCGAAACTCGACGGCGTTCCGGACTGTCAGCGGCTCGTCCTGACCCCGGCTACGGTTCGGGCCAGATTTGCACATCGCCAGCCTGTTACTCGCTTCCTCACACTGCGCTCACCTCGTATCTGTCGTCGACCGGCTGTCTCAGTCGATGTCGTGCTTGGAGAAGAGGGCTTCAGCGGAGCGAACTGCGTTTTAACTCGCTTCCTCCGTCCGGCTACTCGTCGTCGCGCTCGACGACGATCGTCCGGCCGGTGAGTCGATCGGGAACGAACCGGTAGAGGTCGATGTCGAGGTCGGGCTTCCCGTCGGCCCAGATCTCGAAGAGCGGGCGGCGGGTCTCCCCGTACTGTGCGATCGTCTCCGGCGTGAGCTCGTCGAGGTCGACGCGGCGGAGCGTGCCGACGCCGACGACGCTGTCGTACGCCTCGCCGTCCTCCTCGTACACGACGATCCGGGCCCGCGGGTTCGAGCCGAGGAACTTGCGCTTCTCGCTGTCGGGCGTCGACACCAGTCGCAGGAAGGCGTCTCGAGACTCCGTATCGAAGCCGTAGGAGATCGGGATCGCGTACGGCCGTCCCTCGCGGGCGAGCGAGAGCACGCCTGTCTCGTGGCGGGAGAGGAACGCGTCGATCTCCGCGTCGGACATCTCGACCTCGCTGTTCGTCGCCATACCCAACGAGTCGACACACGCCGGGATAAAGGATGCGAGACGGACTGCGGAGGAGCCCCCGCGCGGAGGGGCGCGCTCGGCTCGGTGGCGCTCGGGAGGACCGACGGGCGACGGCGGCTAGGCGGTCTGCGGGTCCGCGATGTCGCCCTCGGTGACGGGCTGGCCGCAGACGACGCAGCCCACGTCGAGCAGCGTCGCCCGCATGGCGTCGTCCACCTCGATCGACCGGCGGCACTCCGGGCAGACGAAGGTGTGTGTCCGTGGACTCGTCATGGTTACAGGTACGACACGGAGGCCCATGAAAGATGGTTCGGATTCTAAGGGGTTCAGAATCCGGACGTCGCCGAGCGCCGCCTCCGGTTCGACCGTCAGTCGAGCAGCGTCGAGAGCAGCTTCCGCTGGGCGGCCGCGATGTGCTCGGAGAACGTCGACCGATCGATCCCCAGCGACTCGGCGACCTCGCCGGCGTTCGCCCCCTTGGGGTGGTCGAAGTAGCCGGCGTCGTAGGCGGCCGTGAGTACCTCGCGCTGGCGCTCGGTGAGTTCGCTCCGGTCGACGGTGACCAGGTCCGACTCCTCGGGCGTCGACGACGACTGCAGGAGCCGTAACACCTGCATGTCCGAGGACGACTCCCGGAACGAGTCGAGCACCGACCGGAGCGTCGGGAGGTCCGTCGCGTGGAACGTGACGAGGAGCCGGCCGTCTCGGATGGTCGTCTCCGAGGTCGGGAGCCTGTGGCGGTCGAGCACGGCGAACGGCGACTCCGCCGACCAGGGGGTCTCGAAGCGGTAGGCCGCCTTCGCGCCGTAGTCGAACACGACCTCGACGCCCTCGGGGACCGACAGGTCCGCGTCGGCGACGAACTCGAAGACGACGGCGCCCTCGGCGCCGTCCGGGGTGCTGCGCGCGACGCTGTAGATCGGCGCCGACCCGTCGACGATCCCCTCGAACGGCGACGGTGCCCCCGCCGGGAGCGAGACCTCCGCTCTGATGCCGGATCCCATCTGCGTCCGTCCGTGTCCGCCCCCGGGCAAAACGTTGACGCCGTGGGCGCGGCGCCCGGCGGGACGCATATAAAACACCCCTCATATGCAGGGTCTGCGTTGGGGTGGGTGGAGGTGATACGTACATCCATGAAGCGACAGGCCTCGTACGCGACTGGTCCGACGACGGCGACGGAAGGCGACGAGACGCTCGACGCGACGTTCGACGTCCTCGCGGACCCGGACTGCCGAGCGATCCTCGGCGCCGCGGAGACGCCGATGACGACGAGCGAACTGGCGGACGCGTGCGACATCGCCCTCTCGACGGCCTACCGCAAGGTGGAGCGGCTGAGCGAGACGCCCCTGCTGGTGGAGGGCGTCCGCTTCGACCCCGACGGCGACCACGCCGCGGAGTACACCCGCGGGGCGACGGACGCGACGATCGAACTCGACGCCGACGGCGTCACGCTGACCGTCGCGGACTCGGGGACGGATCCGCTCACCGCGGCGATGGACGCCACCGGCATCTCGGCGGACTGACTCCGACCGGGACTTTTCTCTCGTGATAATTGGGCGGACAGCGTTAAACCCCGCCCCCGGAAGCGATTCCGTATGAGCGCCTGGTCGGACCCCGAGACCCTCCTGGACCTCACGCAGGACGCGGTCGCGGTCCTCGACGAGGACGGAATCTGCCGGCGCGCGAACGCGGCCGTCGCGGACGTGCTCGGGTTCGAGTCGGCGGAGCTCGTCGGCACGGACGCGTTCTCGCTCGCTCACCCGGAGGACGAGACGCGACTCCGGGAGGCGTTCGAGGCCGTCGTCGCCGGCGAGGTGACTCCGGACTCGCCGATCGAACACCGCTACGGCACCGCCGACGGCGACTGGGTGTGGCTCCGGACGTGGATGCACGCCCCCGCGAAGACCGACGGCGACGGCTACGTGGTGACCGCTCGCGACGTGACCGCGGAGGTCGAGTCGAGACGACGGCTGGAGACCATCGCCTCGGTGTCGTCGGACGTGTTCTGGATGTTCTCCGCGGACTGGTCCGAGCTGCTGTTCGTGAACGACGCCGTCGAGGGGGTGTTCGACGTGTCGACCGAGCGGCTGACACGGGAGCCGACCGCCTTCCTCGACGCCGTACACCCCGACGACCGACCCTCGGTCGAGCGCGCGATGGAGCGGCTCTCCGCCGGCGAGTCGGCGCTGATCGACTACCGCCTCGGGACGACCGACGGCGTCACGCGCTGGATTCGGGTGCCGGGCGAGCCGGTCGTGGAGGACGGCGAGGTCGTCGCCGTCGCCGGGTTCGCTCGCGACGTCACCGCCGAGTACCGCCGCAAGCGACAGCTCTCCGTGATGGACAACCTGCTGCGCCACACGATCCGAAACGACATGAACGTCGTCGACGGGACCGCGGCGCAGATCGCCGACCGCGTCGCGAACGCGCCGGCGTTCGACCCGGATGTGTGGGAGGCCGAGGGGACCCACGCCCGCGAAGACGGCGCGTGCGGGACACGGGGCGACCCGGGGGCAGACGACGCGACCGAAGCGGGGACGGAGGACGCGTCTCTCACTCCCTCAATCTCGCCGGACGAGCTGGCCGCGATGGGCGAGGAGCTAACGGAGCACGCGGCGACGATCCGTCGCGTGGCCGACGACCTGCTCACGACGGCGGAGAAGCAGCGCGGCGTGATAGACCTGCTGCGCCGCGGCGGATCGCCGCGGGCGGTCCCGGTCGCGCCCGTCGTCGAGGAGGCGCTCGACCTGGTCGGCGACGACTGCGACGGCGTCGGCGAGATAGACGTCAGCTACCGCGATCCGAGGGACGAGGCGGCGCTCGGGACGACCGACCGCGGACGGATCGAGGACGAGGCGGCGGACGGCGACGGGTCAACCGCGATGGTGTCGGTCTCGTACCCGCCGGGCGCGACGGCGTTCACCTACCCGGAGCTCGACTACGCGATCGCCGAGCTCGTGGAGAACGCCATCGAGCACGCGGAGACGACGCCGCGCGTCCGGATCGACGTGACCGAGACCGACGAGGACGTCTCGATATCGATCCGCGACAACTGTCCGCCGATCCCGGCGGAGGAGCGGTGTGTCATCACCGACCGGTGGGAGATGAACGACCTCCGTCACACGGGCGGCATGGGGCTGTGGCTCGTGTACTGGGTCGCGAAGCGGTCCGACGGCGACCTCGCGTTCGACACCCATCCGAACGGGAACGTCGTGACGCTCACGGTTCCGAACGCCGAGCGGACGGCCGCCGGCGAGACGGGCGGGGGGGAGGTCGGTGAGATGGGCGGCGGGGAGATCGGTGACGCGGGCGGGACGGCCACGCCGAACCCTCCCACGCCGGAGGGGACCCGAACGCCCGCGCCGGGGCGGGAGGGGGCGGTCGGGAGAGACGGTGCCGCGAGCGGCGGCGGGCTCGACGGGGCGCGGGACGGCGGCGCGGAGACCGACTGACCGAGATCGGTCCGCGCGAATACGCGGATCCAGACGCCGCTGGGCACTTCTGGGGGCGACGCGTCGACCAGATCGGTGGATATCCGATCGGTCGTTCGTTATTGACTCAACGACCGAAAGCGTCCCACCGATCTTAAGCCGGCGGTTCGCGTAGCGTCAGGTTGATGGGTACGCTCAACGAGCTGTTCGACCCGGAGCGGGTCGCCGTCGTCGTCGCGACGTCCCGCGAGGGGGCCGTCGGACGCGCCGTCACGTCGAACTTACTCGACGACTTCGACGGCGACACCGTCCCCGTCAACCCGAACTACGACGAGGTGCTCGGGACGCCCTGCGTCGACGAGGTGGGCGACGCCGACGCCGACGTCGCCGTGATCGTCGTGCCGCCCTCGATCGTGTTGGACGCGATCGAGGCGTGCGGCGCGGCGGGCGTCCGGAACGTCGTCGTGATCACGGCCGGGTTCGGCGAGACGGGTGGGGAGGGAGCGGCGAGGGAGCGGCGCCTCGCGGAGCTAGCCGACGAGTACGACCTCAACCTCGTCGGCCCCAACAGCCTGGGGATCATGTCCACGCCGTCGGGCATGAACGCGACGTTCGGTCCGGAGAACGCGCTCCCCGGCGGGCTCTCGTTCATGAGCCAGTCCGGCGCGTTCGTCACCGCGGTCCTCGACTGGGCCAACGACAACGGGATCGGCTTCAAGGACGTCGTCTCGCTCGGCAACAAGGCCGTCCTCGACGAGACGGACTTCGTCGACCACTGGGGGGACGACGAGGAGACCGACGTGATCATCGGCTACCTGGAGGGGATCGAGGACGGCCGCGAGTTCATCGAGGCCGCGCGCGAGACGACACGGGACACCCCGATCGTCGCCGTGAAGTCGGGGCGGACGAGCGCCGGCGCGCAGGCCGCCTCCTCGCACACCGGCACCCTCGCCGGCTCCGACAAGGCGTACGAGGCGGGGCTCGACCAGGCGGGCGTCATCCGCGCGGAGTCGGTCGACGAGCTGTTCGACGCCGCCGGCATCCTCGGGAGCCAGCCGCTCCCCGACACCGACAGCGTCGCGATCGTCACCAACGCCGGCGGTCCCGGCGTCATGGCGACCGACGCCGTCGGCGACGCCGACCTCGACATGGCGTCGTTCACGAGCGAGACGAGCGAGGCGCTCGCGGCGTCGATGCCGGACGAAGCGAACATCCACAACCCGGTCGACGTGATCGGCGACGCCGACGTGGAGCGGTTCCGCGAGGCGCTCGAGATCACCGTCGCCGACGACAACGTCGGGGCCGCCCTCGTGCTGGCCGCGCCGACGGCGACGATCGACTTCGGGGACCTCGCGGACGCCATCGAGGCGGTCAGCGAGGAGATGGACGCGCCCGTCGCCGCCTGCCTGATGGGCGGCGACCGGACGCGCGAGCCGAAACAGCAGCTCCAGGCGAGGGGGATCCCGTGCTACTTCGACCCCGCCCGCGGGATCGAGAGCCTCGCGACGCTGGCGCGGTACCGCGACATCAGGGAGCGAGCGTACGCCGACCCGATGTCGTTCGACGTCGACCGCGAGCGCGCCCGCGAGATCCTCGAAACGGTTCGCGACCGCGACGACAACCGCCTCGGCGTTGAGGCGATGGACCTGCTCGACGCGTACGGGATCCCCACGCCCGCCGGCGAGATCGTCGACAGCCCGGAGCGCGCCCGCGCGGTCGCCGCCGGGATCGACGGCGACGTGGTGATGAAGATCGTCTCGCCCGACATCCTCCACAAGTCCGACATCGGCGGCGTCGCCGTCGGCGTCGGAGACGACGACGTGGCGGACACCTACGAGGACCTGATCACCCGCGCGCGGAACTACCAGCCGGACGCGACCGTCCTCGGCGTGCAGGTCCAGGAGATGGTCGACCTCGACGACGGCGTCGAGACGATCGTCGGCATGAACCGCGACCCGCAGTTCGGCCCGCTACTGATGTTCGGGCTCGGCGGCATCTTCGTGGAGGTGATGGAGGACACCACCTTCCGCGTCGCGCCCGTCTCGGAGCCGGAGGCCCGCGAGATGACCGAGGAGATCCAGTCGGCGCCGCTGCTGCGGGGCGCCCGCGGCCGCGACCCGGTCGACGTCGACGCCGTCGTCGAGACGATCGGTCGGCTCTCCCAACTGGTCACCGACTTCCCGGCCATCCTGGAGCTCGACATCAACCCGCTCGTCGCACTGCCCGACGCCGACGGGGGCGCGAACGCCGCCGCCGTCGACGTGAGACTCACCGTTGACCCGGAGGAACTCGACCCATGACAGACACCACCACGACACTCGTCACCGCGATCGGAGAAGGCGCCGGAAAGACAGCGATCACCGTCGCGCTCGCGCGGCTCGCCGCCGACCGCGACCGCAGCGTCGGCTACATGAAGCCGAAGGGGACCCGCCTGCAGTCGAACGTCGGCAAGACGCTCGATCAGGACCCGATGCTCGCCCGCGAGGTGCTCGGGCTCGACGCCGAGATGCACCAGATGGAGCCCGTCGTCTACTCGCCGACGTTCGTCGAGGGCGCGATCCGCGGCACCGAGGACGCCGGCGCCCTCCGCGACCGGATCCGCGAGGAGTACGAGGAGCTCGCGGCCGACCGCGACCACATGTTCATCGAGGGCGGCGGCAGCTGGACCACCGGCGGGGTCGTCGACCTCACCGACGTCGACGTCGCGGAGCTGCTCGACGCGCGGGTGGTGCTCGTCTCGGGGTACGGCTCGCCGAACGACCTCGACGACGTGCTCGCGGCCGCCGACGCCTTCGGCGATCGGCTCGCGGGCGTCGTGTTCAACAAGGTGTCGGACGACGCGTTCGAGTCGCTGGACCAGGACGGGATCCCGTTCCTCGAGTCGAAGGGGGTCGCCGTGTTCGGCGCGGTCCCTCACGAGAAGGAGCTCGCCGGCGTCACCGTCGGCGAGCTCGCCGACGAACTGGGCGCCGAGCTGCTCACCGACGCGCCGACCGACGGCTTCGTCGAGCGCTTCCTCGTCGGGGCGATGGGCGGCGACGAGGCGCTCCGGTACTTCCGACGCGCCCGCGACGCGGCCGTCATCACCGGCGGCGACCGAGCGGACGTCCAGACCGCCGCGCTGGAGGCCTCGGGCGTCGCGTGTCTCGTCCTGACGGGCGGCCACCGGCCCTCCGGGGCGGTGCTCGGCAAGGCCGCAGACGCGGGCAAGCCCGTCCTCGCCGTGAACACCGACACCGTCACCGCGATCGACCGCGCTGAGGGGATCGTCCGAAGCGGGCGCACTCGTGACGCGCGCACCGTCGAACGAATGGCGCAGCTGCTCGACGCGCACGCCGACCTGGACGCGCTGCTCTGAGGGACCCCGCGATCGCCGCTGCGGCCCCGTTCCGTCCCCCGCTGTGGCCTCGTTCCGTCCCCCGCTGTGGCCTCGTTCCGTCCCCCGATGCGGCCTCGTTCCGTCCCCCGATGCGGCCTCGTTCCGTCCCCCGATGCGGGCGAACGTCTGACATAGTGTTTTCAGGGAGGACGACGTAGGGCGCGTATGACCAGTCTCTCGGAGGCGTACGGCGACCGGAGACGCTCCGAGGTCGACCCGCGCCGGCTGTACCTCGGCGTGGCCTCGTTCGTCGCCGGAACGCTGCTGCTCGTCGCGGGACTCCTCGTGGCCGCGGAGGTCGTCCTCCCGAGCGGTTACGGCTCGGGGGACGCGCGACGGCTCGGCGGCGTGCTCGGCGGCGTCGGCGTTCCGCTGCTGTTGCTCGGCGTGATGGCCGTTCTCCCGTCGGACCGAAGCACGCGCATCGCCGCGATCGTCGGGGCGTCCGTGATGTGTCTCGGCGTCGCCCTGTTCGCGTACGCCTACCCGTACCACTGGGTCGGCGGCCCGCGCCCGGAGCTGACCGACCTCACGCTGCCGACCGCGGGGCTGTACTTCGTCGGCGCCGCGACGACGCTGTGGAGCGTGTTCGTCGGCGTCGCCAACTTCAAGACGCGCAACGACCCCGGCGGCACCGTCACGATGGAGGTGACCCACAAGGGGGAGACGAAGGTCGTCGAGGTCGGCCGCGACCAGCTCCACGGGATGGGCGGCGTGGGGCTCCTCGGCGGCACCCCCGACGGCGAGGTGGAGACGCAGACCAATCGGCCGAACGCGACGGGTCGGTCCGACGCGCCCGCCGGGAACGGGACCACCGACGGCGGCGAAACCGCGACCGACCTCCGGTCTCCGCTCGACGACGCGGGAGCGAGGAGCGAGCCGACCGGCCCGAAGGGTCCCGCCGGACCGACGTCGGACGGACGCGCCGCAGCGCGAGACGGCCCCGGTGACACCTACTGCGGGAACTGCGCGCACTTCGACTACGTGCGCACCGATCAGGGGATGCAGCCGTACTGCGGCCACCACGACGAACTGATGGAGGACATGGACGCCTGCGACGAGTGGACGCCGCGGTAGGCGGCGCCGTCGCTTCTCACCCGCTCTTTCGCTCGCCGACGCTCGCTGCCGACGGGAGCTGCGCCTCCGCGACGGCGAACGCGAGGGTGCTCAACACGGCGGTGAGCGTCCCGGCCGCGAGCGCCATCGCGAGGTCCGGGAGCGCGAGCGACGTCACTCCCGGGGCGTCGGGCAGGAAGAACCCCGAGACCGCGTACAGCACGACCGCGATGGAGAGCACGTAGAACGGGGCGTTGAGGTAGCGCCAGCGGAAGCGCCCGCCGAGGTACTCGTCGGTGATCTGTCCGAGGCTGGAGGTGACGCCGGCGACGGCGAGCCACTGGACGAACCCGTGGACGAACGCCGCGAGGGTCACGCCGACGGTGAGCCCGTCGCCGCGGACCTCCGTGACCGTCTCGACGGTCTCGACGCCCTGCACGCCGCCGACGAGGATCAGCGCGAGCGCGACCACGTAGGTGACGAGCGTCACCCGGCCGGTGTAGAGGACGTTCCGCACGGTGTCGGCCGCCCCGTCGACGGTGTCCTCCAGCCCGAGCCCGCGGAACAGTGAGTAGAGGCCGACGACCCCCGAGAGGATCCCGAGGACCGCCGCGCCCGCGACGTCGAAGAGGTTGGCGACGACGACCAGGGGGTAGATGAGGAGGAGGACGCCGAGCGGCACCAGGATCGTGCCGCGGGTCTCGGGGTCCGCGAGCACCTGCTTGATCGTGTAGTAGAGCGACTCGAGGTCCTGTGCCTGCCGGACGACGACGCGGCGCATCCCGTCGATCGGCATCCGCGAGCGGATGACAGGGAGGACGGACTCGTCCTGTGCGCCGTCGGTGATGACGACCGCGGAGACCTCCTCGCCGGTCGAGAGCTCCGCGAGGACGCGATCGACCTCCTGCCCCACCGCGCGGTTCGCCGTCACGTCGGAGCCGTCGACGCCGGTGACGGCGGCGACCTCGACCGCCTCGCCCTCCGCCGCCAGCTCGTCGTAGACGTTCACGCCCTGGAAGAGGACGTTCACGTCCGAGTCCTCAGGGTCGGCGGTCGCGAGCGCGACCGCGGCCTCGGTGACGTCGTCGACCCCGATCACCGGGGTGGGGATCCCGGTCTTGCGGCCGAGGTCGTCGTCGAGGTCGACACAGAGGACCAGCAGCATTACGCGTGGGTATGCGAGGCCTCGTCATATGTTTTCGGCTCGGGGCGGCGGTGGCGGGAGGACGCGACGCGCGACCGCAGCGCGCGCTTCACCGTCACTCTCACTCCGGGTCGTGTTCGATCCCGTTCAGCATCCGGCGCACGTTCTCGCCGTCCCCGAACGCCTCCGGATAGGCGGCCAGCGGGACCACGTAGTCGCCGCCGGCCTCGACCGCCTCGGCGACGTGGAACTCGAGCTCGACGCTCACGTCGGTCCCCTCGATCTCCCCGTCGCCCGCGTACACCACGACCCTCGCGTCGGTGTCGAGAACGTCGGTGGTGTACTCCGAGCTGCGTTCGAGGTCGCTGACGCCCTCGTAGCGGTCCACGATAAGCTCCGCGCGCTCCTCGTCGTCGAGGTCGCCGACGGGATTGAACGCCTGCCCGAGCACCTCGACGCGGGGGGTCGTCAGCACGGCGAACACCGCCGCCTGATAGCGCTCGCCGAACAGCTCGACGGCCTTGTCGTACTCCGCGATCCGGCTCGTCACTCGCACCTCGCGGGTCACGCCGGCCACGTCGAACTCGCGAGTCCGCGCGTCCTCGTACACCTCGTTGAGCTCGTACCCGCTCTCGTCGAGCGTCGCGTCGGCGACCGTCGCGGTGCCCGCGGCGAACTCGGCCGGATCGCCGGTGGCGACGTCGAGCGCGGTGCAGCCGGCGAGCGCGGCGAGACCGACCGCGCCGCCCGCGGCGAGCGCGCGTCGGCGCGTGCACGCCTCGGCGTCCGCGGGGTCCGTTAGATCGCTGTCCGCGGGGTCCGCTCGGTCGTTGTCGGTCGTTCGAGTCATGCCATACCCTCGCATCGGCGGCGGTACATACTTTGTGTTCCCCTCGGCGGCACCGCGAGGCGCACCCGTGACAACGTCTCTCCCGGAACGGGGGAGTTCGGACGCTTTTTGAGGCCACGGCCGGTATAGGCGGGTAGATGATCTCCAAGGGCTGTGAACAGTGCGCCAAGGGCGGGAAGATGGTGCTTTTCGTCTACGGCTACTGCGACCAGCGGGACTGCTTCTACTGCCCCCTCGGAGAGAACCGGAAGAACGTCACCGACGTGTACGCCAACGAGCGGAAAGTCGAGTCGGACGAGGACGTGATCGCGGAGGCCAAGCGCATGAGCGCGCTCGGCACGTCGATCACCGGCGGCGAGCCGCAGGAGGCGATGGCGAAGACGACGCGCTACCTCGAGCTGCTGAAAGACGAGTTCGGCGAGGACCACCACACCCACCTGTACACGGGGATCACCGGCGGCCGCGAGAACATGCGCCGCCTCTCGGAGGCCGGCCTCGACGAGATCCGCTTTCACCCGCCGGTGGAGCTGTGGGGCGACATGCACGGCACCGAGTGGGAGGAGATCCTGTACATCGCCCGCGAGGAGGGGCTCACGCCCGCCTTCGAGATCCCCGGCATCCGCGCGGAGCCGGAGTTCCTCGAATTCCTGGACGAGGGCGCCGCCGAGTTCTGTAACGTCAACGAGTTCGAGATGTCCGACGGGAACTACCGCCGGATGCAACAGGAGGGCTTCGAGCTGCAGGAGGGACACATGTCCGCCGTCGAGGGGTCGAAGGACGACGCGATCCTCGAGGAGATGGCGAGCCACGAGAAGGTGTACTTCTGTACGTCCGTGTTCAAGGACGCCGCCCAGCACCGGAACCGGCTCAAGCGGATGGCGAGGAACATCCGCCGCGAGTTCGACGAGGTGACAGACGACGGCACCCTCGTCTACGGGAAGGCCTTCGCCGACCCCGATCGCTTCGAGGCGCTCGGCGTCCCCGAGGAGTTCTACGTCGTCAAGTCGAACCACGTCGAGGTCGCGTGGTGGCTCTTAGAGGAGATGGTCGAGGACGGCGACCTCGACCGCGGCGAGATCGTCGAGCAGTACCCGACCGTGAACGGGACGGTCGTCGAGCGGACGCCGGTCGCCTGAGCCGGGGGTCGGATCGTCGGTCTCCGCGTCGATCCGGATCGGTACACGGCCGATCTGGGACGTGCCCACATACCACACTTATGAGGGATCGGCACGTACCGTCGGATATGGCCTCCGAAGAACCCGTATTCGCCGACGTGAGCATCGGACAGGCGGTGTACGACGAGGACGGCGACCAGATCGGGACGGTCCGCGGAGTCGACGACGACGGCTTCTACGTCTCGTCGCCGTCCGGATCGGAGCCGCTGACCCTCACCGATGCCCGGGACGTGTTCGGCACCGCGTACGTGATGTGGCGCTGCTGGGAGTGCGGCGAGATGGGCGAGATCGGTAAAGAGCTCCCCGCCAACTGCCCGAACTGCGACGCGCCGCGCGAGGAGCTGTACTACTGGGCGGAGGACTAACCCGAGCGTTGAAAACGGCGAGGGTGGGCGACGCGGGCAGAGCGTGTCGGCTTGATACCTGATGGCGTCGACACCGAGAACACCTCCAAAGCCCCAGCCGGGAGGACTCGCGCGACTCGTTGCGTTCCTCAGTCGCTCGCCCCGCTCGCTCCTTGCGGTACTGACATCGTCATGGTTCGTCCTTCCGGCTGCTCTTCGAGTCCCACCCGCACCGCAACCGCGCCTCACACCTCCCCACCCTCGTCGCCGGACTACGTCCGGCTGCAAGCGAGAACGGAGCTCTCGCCCTGTCGCTGGCGGCGGCCGCCGCCAGCGACTCCCTCGCGCGTGCGATCGCCGGCGGCTGTCAGAGGGACTTCGGTCCCTCGCTACTCGCGGCCTCCGGCCGCTCACCGGCACGCGCCGACCGCTTCCGTTTATTTATGAGCGATCGTCGTCGCTCGCGTCCTCTCCGTGCCGGCCCTCGTCCACCTTCTCCCGGAGGCGTTCGACCTCCGCCTCCAGCTCCGCGATGCGGTCGGCGTCCCCCTCGTCGCCGTCGGAGCGCAGTTTGAGGAACAGCACTACCCCGGCGATGACGACGAGGGGAACGCCGAAGAGGAGCACGAAGACGATCAGGAGGATCACGAGTTCGGGACCAGCGGGGACGCCGCCGAACGCGGGGAGAGTGGGACCCATGCTGTCACCCACTCTGCGACGCGACAAAAGCGATCGGGGCGGGAGCGGCGAGCCTTCCCGCCACCGCCCTCACCTCACGTCGACGAAGTCGCCGAGATTCGCCTGTAGCCCGGCCGCCATCGCCGATTTTCGCCGGAGGCGACCAAGCGATATCGGGAGGTGGCCGGCGACGCCGCGGACCGCTTCGCCGAACGTCTCCGCCGTCCCGTGCTCCCCCTCGAAGGCGTTTCGGACGGCCTCGCGGACCTGCCAGACGCCAACCGGGCCCCAGTAGTCGTCGGAGACGTGCCGGAGGACGAGCGCCTTCGCCTGTCGCCCGCGGTCGTCGAGGTGTTCGAGGACGCCCAGCCGGGCCGCGTAGTAGGCGCCGGCCGTCTCCTCGACGTAGCCGGTCCGCCCCTCGCGCCCCTCGCTCGCGGCCGCGAGGTAGACGCCCGCCTCGGGGTCGGGGTTCCAGATGGAGCCGGGCGACTTCATCTCGACGAGCTCGTACTCCCATCGGCCCGGGACCAGGATCACCCAGAACGCGTTGCCGAGGTACTCGTTGCGGTGGACCTCGATTCGGTCGACCGTCGGGTTGTCGCGGATCGACCCCCGGAGGAACTGTCCGACGGTGTCGTCGACTGCCGTGATCGACCAGCGCGTCGGGACGAGCCGTCGGTCCTCGCCGCGCCCGAGCGCGCCCGCGGAGAGGATCGTGTTGATCTCGTACACGTCGAACCCGCGGCGGTAGAGGTACGTCATGGCGCCTTCGGCGCGCCAGTCGTCGTCCTCCAAGGTCTTCTGGACCGGTCGCGGGACGTGCGGGTTCTCGCCGAGCTCGGCGGTGCGGGCGGCCGCGCGCGGCCCGGTCGGCGTCTTGATGTCCCGCGTGCCGACGTCGAAATCGAGGTCCGGCCTCCCGTCGAGCCCGATCTCGACGTCGACCGGACGGTCGGCGATCGCGACCTCGCGCTGGACGCCGAGCCAGCCGTCCCACGCGTCGTGGACGCTCGCGGCGGCGTCCCCGACGACGGCGGAACCGACCGCGCCGGCGCTGGCGCCGACGTCCCTGACGTCGACCCCGCGCGCCGAGTTGAGCAGGCTCGTCCGGCGGTCGAACACGTCCGAGATGGAGACGCCCTCGTCGTACCACGCCGCGGAGGTCTCGAACGAGTCCGCGCGCTCCTCGCGACCGACCGGCGAGAGCAGCCCCGTCGAGACGCTCGGGTAGTTGGATCGGCCGACGAAGATCGAGGGGGAGACGCTGCCGACCACGGCGTCGTCGGAGACGTGCTCCTCGAAGCGCCGCTCGAAGGAGTCGAGGTGGTCGAGGATGCCGTAGTCCTTCTCGCTCGCGAGACGCCGCCGCTCGGCGCGCTCGTTCGCCTCGAACTCGATGAACTCGTCGAGCCGCATTCGGCTCCGAGTTGGTCCCGCGGCGGCTTGAACGTTGCTAGGCGTGGATCCCCATCGCTTCGATCTGCTCTTGGTACCGGTTGCGGATGGTGACCTCGGTGACCTGCGCGACGTCGGCGACCTCGCGCTGGGTCTTCTTCTCGTTACAGAGCAGGGAGGCCGCGTAGATCGCGGCGGCGGCGTACCCGGTCGGGGACTTCCCGGAGAGCAGCCCCTGCTCGGCGGTCGTCTCGATGATCTCCGTCGCCTTCGACTGGACCTCCTCGCTCAGCTCGAGCTCGGAGGAGAAGCGGGGGACGTACTTCTTGGGGTCTACGGGACGCATCTCTAAGCCGAGCTCCTGGGAGATGTAGCGATACGTCCGGCCGATCTCCTTGCGGTCGACCCGCGAGACGTCGGAGATCTCCTCTAACGACCGGGGGATCCCCTCCTTGCGACAGGCGGCGTAGAGCGCGGCGGTGGAGACGCCCTCGATGGAGCGGCCGCGGATGAGGTCCTCGTTGAGCGCGCGCCGATAGATGACGGAGGCGACCTCCCGGACGGATCGGGGGACGCCGAGCGCGCTGGCCATGCGGTCGATCTCCGAAAGCGCGAACTGGAGGTTGCGCTCGCCGGCGTCCTTCGTCCGGATCCGCTCTTGCCACTTGCGCAGGCGGTGCATCTGCGAGCGCTTCTCCGAGGAGAGCGACCGCCCGTACGCGTCCTTGTCCTTCCAGTCGATCGTCGTCGTCAGCCCCTTGTCGTGCATCGTCTTCGTCGTCGGGGCGCCGACGCGCGACTTCGACTGCCGCTCGGAGTGGTTGAACGCCCGCCACTCCGGGCCGGGATCGATCTGTTCCTCTTCGACGATGAGTCCGCTTTCCTCGTGTATCAGTTCGCCGTCGGCCGTCCGGGTAAGCTCTGCCGGGTCGAAATCTTCGGGGTCCAGTTCGTCGGCGTCGACCCCCTCGGCGTCGGTTGTTGTCTCGTCGGCGTCCTCGTCCCGCACACGCTGCCGGTCGTGATCCCGTTGCCGGGTTGGCCGTGTCATCGCATTTATATACTATCCCGACCGATTACCTTAAAAGTTCGTGAGGATCGGCGACCGACCGACGGACAGCCCTTTGTCCGGCGAGCGCGGACGGCGATCGAATGCCGACGATCGACTGCGATCCGGCGACCGCGCGCGCCCGTCTGGAGGACGCCGGCGTTCGGATCGAGGCGGGAAACACCGCCCACGAGCGATGGCGCGCCGAGCGCGAGGGCGCCGTCGCGGTCGCGTACGACGACAAGGTCGTGGTGCAGGGGAGCGACCCGACCCGTCTGACGACCGTCCTGAGCGAGGGCGGGGGGCGCGCGCACGTCTACTTCGACGGCGCCTCGCGGGGAAATCCCGGCCCGGGCGCCGTCGGCTGGTGTCTCGTCACCGCCGACGGGATCGTCGCCGAGGGCGGCGAACGGATCGGACGGGTGACCAACAACCAGGCCGAGTACGCCGCGCTGATCCGCGCGCTGGAGGCGGCCGACGAGTACGGCTTCGACGAGATAGACGTCCGGGGCGACTCGGAGCTGATCGTCAGGCAGGTGCGCGGCGAGTGGAACGCGAACGACCCCGAACTGCGCGAGAAGCGGGTCCGCGTCCGAGAGCTGTTAGAGCGGTTCGGCCGCTGGTCGATCGCACACGTTCCGCGGGAGATAAACGCGCGCGCCGACGACCTGGCCAACGAGGCACTCGATGACGAGAACTGACGAGGACCCACCGGAGTGGGCGAAGGAGCGCGCACGGGAGGCGATGGCGGTCGAGGAGGCGACCGCCGAGGAGGAATCGGCCGACGCTGACCGGATCCCGGACGTTCCGGCCGAGGCCGTCGACGAGGCGGAGCGACTCACGCGGCTCGCCCGGCGGGCCGACGAGGACGCGGCGGCCGCGTTCTACCGCGAGCGCCGCGACGAGCTCGTCGCGAGCCACGGCTACGTCCCGCGGCTCCGGGAGGACGACGACACGCTCGTGTTGTACCCCGACGAGTGGATGGAGGACGGGACGGTGCAGCTCGACCGGATCGAGACCACCGACCGGGCCGTCGAGGTGTCGCTGTCGGGACCGGGCGACGCCGACCGCTACCGAGAGGTCGCCGCCTACAACGAGGCCGTCGCCGACGCGATCGCCGAGTCGCGCGCCGACGTCCACGCCGACACCGCCCGCAGCTTCGCGGCGTTCATGAGCAACCACTACGTCCGCGCGGTCGACGACGCGACGCCCGAGATTCGCGCGGAGTTCCGCGAGGAGTACCTGCCGCGGAACGGCTGGCCGACCGACGAGCAGCTCGCCGTCGTCGACGAGTCGCTGGCGGTGATCGAGGCGGTCGCCGCCGACGTCGACGGTCCGGCCGAGCGGACCGACGGCGACGCGTAGAGACGCTGACGCCGACCTCGGCCGGGAGAAGACGTGGCCGTCGCTCGCTCGGTTAGAGTGCGCGGTTTTCACCGCGCGCGTGTGCCAAATTGTTGGTTTCGAGCCGATACGCCCGCGTGGCTGCGCTCGCGCCGAACCTACTCCTCGAGGAGCGCGCGGATCTCGTCGGCGCGCGCCTCGTCGGTGACGAACCGGTCGAGGACCCACTCCAGCTGTCCGAGGACCGTGTCGTGGCCGGCTTCGGTCAGCTCGTACTGGTTCGTTCGCTTGTCGAGCTCGCTCTTCTCGACCAGTCCCTCCGCGACCAGGTCGTCGAGGTTCGGGTAGAGCCGTCCGTGGTTCACCTCGGAGCCGTAGTAGGACTCGAGCTCGCGCTTGATCGCGAGTCCGTACATGGGCTCTTCCGAGAGGATAGCGAGGATGTTCTGTTGGAACGCCGTCAGGTCCGACGCCGATCTGGTTGACTCCTCATCAGCGACTGTTTGTGCCTCTGACATAGATAGTTGAAGGGAACCCGAACTTATAACCTTTCTCAAGATTTACCGTCGTTTAATTATATAACCTGGTGGGAACGTCCTAATACTCGCCGCAGTCGACGTGAGCGGATTTGACGACCCGGATCCGGCGCGGAGAGCGAATTTAGGTGTTCGACCACCGGCGCGGTCGATTTGTGACGATTTATCGGGAAATCGGTGCGTTAGCCCCGAGTCAGACAGCCGATCAATCGGGGTATGTTGCCGGTAGTGGGTCGGACGCGGACGGAATGAAGTCAGCGATTCGACCCGTCGTGGGAACCCGAAAGGACTTTGCTATCCATGGCCCGACTGTCGGGCACATGGTCAATCTCTGGGAGGACCTCGAGACGGGCCCGAACGCCCCCGACGAGATCTATGCCGTCGTGGAGTGTCTCAAGGGCGAACGGAACAAGTACGAGTACGACAAGGACATCCCCGCCGTCGTTCTCGACCGCGTGCTCCACTCGAACGTCCACTACCCGTACGACTACGGGTTCATCCCGCAGTCGTACTACGA
>NZ_JAXRUU010000053.1:0-22001 GCF_034497445.1 Halorubrum sp. AD140 | reverse complement strand
TCGAGCGAGGCGATCGCCTCGCGGGCGGCCGCGGGCGTCGCGAGGTCGCGGAACTCTTTCCGGTCGCTCACGGCGTCACCTCCCACAGCTCGACGTCGACGACCTCGCCAGCGTCGAGCCCCTCCCGCGGCTCCGGAACCACGACCCACCCGTCCGCGAGCGCGACGCTCGACAGGATGCCGGAGCCGCTCGCGCGGGTCGGCGTGGCGGCTGGGAGGTCGGCCTCATCGCCGTCGATCGATTCGTCCCCGGCGTTCCCCGCCGAGAGCGCCACCCGCGCGAACGTCCGCGTTCCGGGCTCGCTCGGCACCTTCCGGTCGAGGACCGCGCGGCGGGTCGGGAACGGGTCGGCGCTCGTTCCCCCCACGTGCTTCTGGAGCGGTCGGAGGAACTGCGCGGCGTTGACGATGCAGGCGACCGGGTAGCCGGGCAGCGAGACGACCGGCGTGCCGTCGGCGACGCCGAGACAGACCGGGTGACCCGGCTTCAGGGCGACGCCGTGGACGAGCACCTCGCCGATGTCGTCGACGACCTCGGGGATCAGGTCGCGTTCCCCCACGGAGGACCCGCCGGTGGTGACGACGGCGTCGGCGTCGAGGTCGGCCTCGACCGCGGCCGCGAGCGCCGCCTCGTCGTCGGTGACCACGTCGCGGTAGCGGGCCTCGCCACCCCAGCGCTCGACCAGCCGCGAGACGGTCAGCCCGTTCGTCTCGATCACCTCGCCGGGACCGGGGTCGGACTGGACCAGCTCCTCGCCGGTCGGGATCACGGCGACGGTCGGCGGCTCGTAGACGGGGACCGCGTCGAGCCCGACCGATTTCAGGAGTCCGAGGTCTGAGGGGCGCAGGACGTGGCCCGCGTCGAAGAGGCGCTGGCCGTCCGCGACGTCCTCGCCGGCCTCGCCGACGTTCTCGCCGGTCGCGACGGCGTCGAACGTCTCGACCTCGCCGCCCTGTCCGCTCCCGCGGCCGACCGCCTCCACCTGCTCGATCATCACGACCGCGTCGGCCCCCTCCGGAAGCGCGCTCCCGGTGTGGACTCGCGCGGCCTCGCCGGGGCCGATCGACTCGGGCTCGGTTCCCGCGGCCCGGAGCACGGCCGGCGAGCGGTCGGACGCGCCGAAGGTGTCCTCCGCCCGGACTGCGTACCCGTCCATCGCGGCCCGGTCGTAGCTCGGGACCGGCGCCGGCGCGTCGACCGGCTCGGCGACGACCCGCCCGTCCGCGTCGGCGATTGGCACCGACTCGGTCCGACCGTGAGGCGCGGCCGCGTCGAGCAGCGTCGCCAGCGCGTCGACGACGCGGGTGCGCCGCTTGAAGCCGGCCTCGTGTCTGTCGTGGCTCATAAGCGTCCGTTTCGGGCCCGCGTCCAAAAACCCCGCTCTCTGGGTGATCGACGCGGCGTCAGGTCACCCACGAGAGGATCCGGGCTGCGCGGTAGGTCCCCTGTATCGCCGCCGCGCGGGCCGCGGCGGCCGTCTCGACGGCGGCCCGCCGCGCGGCGCTCGCGCTCCGGACCGCGCCGGTCCGCGCGTAGTACCCGGACTTTCGTCCGGCGGCGCCGACGTAGTGTTTCGCCGCCATCCGGACGGGCGCGCGGCGCCCGTCGACCGTCGTCGTCCCGTCTCGGATCGCGTCGAGCACGTGGGCGCCCGTGACGTCGGCGACAGACTCGACGCCCTCGATCTCCACCTCCGTGAAGGCCCGCCCGACGTACTCCAGGTGGTGTGCGTCGCTCGCCGCGACGCCCGGATAGTCGTACTCCGCCGCGAACCGCCGCGCCCGGCGATTTCGGTACCCCGTGAACAGCCACGCGTTGAACGTCTCGACGGCGTCGACCTCGTCGATCTCGCCGATCTCCGCGACATCGTCGACGACAGGCGGGTCGGACGCGCTGTCGCCGACAGCGGGGGCCGCCTCGTCGCCTGCGTCCGGGACTGGGATGTTCCGTTCTCGGACCCCGTGACGCGAGCGCTGGAACGGGTGCGGAACGATCGCGACGCCGCCGCGTTCGTGGATCCACGCGACCGTCTCGTCGTACGGCTTTCGACGCGGGGGCATCCGCTCGACGCCGATCGCCAGCAGGTGGCCGTCCGCGGTCGACACCTCGACCCCGGGGATCCCGATCAGCCCGTACTCGGGGGCCAGTTCGGCCGCCCGTTTCGACTCGCCGATCACGTCGTGATCGGTGATCACGACCGCGTCGAGGTCGATCTCCGCGGCGTGTTCCAGGATGAGCTCGATCGGCTCGTGGCCGTCGTAGCTCTCGTCCGAGTGGACGTGGGGGTCGATGCTGACGGTGACGCTGGACACACCCGCACTAGACGGCGGGAGGTACATAAATGCGCCAGGGTCGGCTGACGACTACTCACACCCGACGCGCTGGAGCGTCGGACGCAGCTCCAGCGGCGGCGACGAGAGGCGATCCGTTCAGCCGAACAGCCCCCTGATCCTGTCGACGATCGAGCCGTCCCGGTCGTCCGCCTCGGCCTCGCGTCTCTTCTGCTCTCGGAGCTCGCGGAGCTTCGCGGCCTGATCGTCGGTCCCCGAGCCGCTCGCGGTCTTCGCCTCGCCGCCCTGTAACCCCTTCAGCTCGGAGACAGCGTCGTTCACCGTCCCCGATGTCGTCCGCGTCTCCGTGGCGGAGCCGGCGAGCTGCTCCCGGTCGACGTCTACCTCGTCGATCGCGCTCGTGTCCAGCTCCAGCCGACGTGTCTCGGTGCGCTCCACGCCGCCCCACGTCAGCTCCGCGTCCTCCAGCTCGCGCTCGATGTCCGCGCGGACCTCGGCCTCGGTGACCGCCTCCGCGTCGTCGCCCGCGCCCCCGGACGCGTCGTCGCCCCCAGCGCGGCTCGCAGCGGCTCCGCCGGCCCCGCCCGCGGCCACTCCCGTCGCGCGCTCGACGCGGTGGGCGACCAGCGCGCCGCCGGTCGCGGCGATGACGGCCACCAGCCCGGGCGTGTACACCGCGACAACCTGCGCGCTGTAGTCGGTCGCGCCGGGGACGTTCCAGTTGTACGGGTACGCCCACGTGAACAGCCCGACCGCGACGAACGTGATCGCGGCTCCGGCGCCCGCGAGGTACAGCATCCGTCGGTCGACCGGCAGGAGGACGACGACGCCGAGAAGGAGGACCGGCAGCCCGACCGCCCCGGCGACGGCGGCGACCTCGCGGACCGCGTACGTCGACAGCGCCTCGGGCGGGAGCGTCGCGCTGTAGAGGAAGACGGCGACGCCGACCAGCCCGAGCCCGATTCCGGCGAAGAAGAGCCCGAACCCCGCGTACACGTCGATCGTCCGCTCCGGGTCGCCGACGTAGCGCCGGTAGTACTCCAGCAGGCGGTTCTCCGCGTTCGATTCGCTCATACGGGACCGTCTGCACCGACTCTAATGATTGTTACCCAACCGCGCCGGGTACCCCCTGCGTTTTTGAGGGCGCCCGTCCACGCTTCACCTGATACCCCGTGTCACCCGAGTGTCCCCGATGCGGATCGTCGCTGTCCACGTTCGCGCTCGGCGGGGCGACGGCGGTCGCCTGCGACGACTGCGGCTACGCCGGCGTCGAGGCGGACCACTCGGGAGAGCCGCGGCTCGTCGAGAGCTGGGAGGACGCGTTCGCGCGGTTCCAGGAGCGCTACGACTGACCACCACGACCGACCATGCCGACAATCGAGATCACCGACGCCCACCGCGACCGTATCGAGACGCTCCGCGAGGAGCTGACGGCGGCGCACGCCGGCCCGTACGCCTCGGTCGACACCGAGGACGCGCTGACCTACCTGTTCGACCTCGCCGACGCGGTCGACGACCCCGACCGCCTCGCCGACCCGGAGGCGCTCGGCGGGGCGGACGGAAGCGAGCCGCCATTCGACCGCGACCGCGCCCGCGAGCGGCTCGAATCGCGGCCGCGCCGACACGGCGACCCGGACGCTGCCGAGGAGCTCGACCTGTACGAGATCGCGGCCGCGTTCGACGTGAGCGGCCGCAGCGACATGACGAAGGCGGAGCTCGTCGACGCGATCCTCGACGCGGCCGCGTCGCTCTCGACGGACCCGTTCTCGCACGTCGACGTCGACCTCGGCGAGGGCGGCGCCGACGGCGACCGCGACGAGTCGGGAGCGGGAATCGAGGCGTCGGAACCGGCGGACGGCGAGACGTCGACCGGGGACGAGGAGACGGCGACCGGGGACGAAGACGGCGGCGCCGGCCAGCTCGACGCGATGATGAGCCTCCTCGACACGCACGCCGACAAGTGGCGCGAGGCCGACGGCGACGCGCGGTACGAGGTCGACCTGCCCGACGGCGGCGTCGAGACGGCGCGCACGAAAGACGACGTGCGCGCGCTGCTGTTCCGGAACTACTGACGACCCATGGGAGTCCTGTCGAGACTGCGCGCGTGGATCTCCGGGGCGAGCGAGGGCGACGAGACCTCCGACGCACCGGCCGAGGAGTCCCCCGGCGACGAGGGCGCTGCGGACGACGAGCCGGCCGGTCTCGACCCGAACGCCGCGACAGAGACGCGGACGGTTACCGCGACCGACGACGCCGTCGACGCGCTCCGCGACGTGCGGCGGTCGCACGCCGACGACGCCTCGGACGAGGGGGACAGACCGACCGAGGAGGATTGACCGAGGGGATCGACCGACGGGACCGACCGTCCGCCCGTACGAAGGGTTAGGTTCCCGGAGACGAACGCGTCCGTATGGCCGAGTCGAGTGAGAGTGACAGAGAGGATACCGACGGGCGTGATCGCGCGACCGATCGGGACCGAGCGCTCGTCGACCGGGCGATCGAGCTCGCGGCGGAGGCCGTCGACGAGGGGAACACGCCGTTCGGCGCGCTCCTGACCGTGGACGGCGAGGTCGTTGCCGAGGCGCGAAACGAGACCCGAACCGAGAGCGACGTCGCGGCCCACCCGGAGCTGACGCTCGCGCGGCGGGCGGCCCGCGAGCTCGACGCCGACGAGCGTGCTCGCTGCGCGATGTACGCGAGCACCGAACCGTGTCCGATGTGCGCGACCGCGGTCCACTACGCCGGGCTCGGCCGGGTCGTCTTCGGCGTCGCGGGCGAGACGCTGAACGACCTCACCGGCGACGTCGTGTCCATCCCCTGCGAGGAGGTGATCCGCCGCGCCGGCGGCGAGACCGTGGTCGACGGTCCGGTCGCGACCGAGGCCGCGATGGCCCTCCACGAGTCGTTCTACGGGGACGGGCCCGCGGGGGAGCCGTAGCGTGCGGGGTCGCAGATCGGCGAGTCGCCGCCGGCCGTTGCCATGAGCGAGGGCCCCTCGATCGTCGCGGTCGGCGCCGCGGCGATCGACGAGTGGTACGCCGTCAGCAACCTCCCGGAGCCGGACGGCGGCGCGTTCGCGAGCGAGGTGACGACGGCGTTCGGCGGCGTGGGCGCGAACGTCGCGGTCGCCCTCGACCGCCTCGACCGCGACGTGGGGCTCGTCAGCCGCGTGGGCGACGACGAGTACGGCCGCCGCGCCCGCGAGTACCTCGCCGAGACCGGCGTCGACGCCTCGCGCGTGGCGGTCGGCGACGATCCGTCGACCCGTTCCGTCGTCCTCAGCGCGCCGAACGGCGAGCGCGCGATCGTCACGACGGGAGAGAGCTTCCGCCGGATCCGCCTTTCGACCGCCGATCGCGAGGCGATCGCCGCGGCCGACGTCGCCTTCCTCACCGGGTACACGCCCGACCCGGTCTCACGAGACGTGCTCGACGTCGTCGAGACGGCGTCCGACCCGCCCGCGCTGGTCTTCGACCTCTCCGGACCGGTCGAAGAGCTGGTGGGTCGCGGGACCGAGCCCGAGACGGCTCACCGGCTCCTCCACGCCGCCGACCTGTTCGTCGCGGGCGACGTCGCGGCCGCGGCCTACTTCGGCGGGGAGGCAGCCGCGGTCGAGCGGGTCGCGGCCGCGCAGCGGGTGCGTGTCGACGCGGTCGAGGGCTCTGACGCGGTCGGAGGCTGGCCCCGCGCGGTCCTCACGCACGGCGCCGACGGGATGACGGTCGTCGCCGCCTGCCAGGTCCGGCGGTTCGACGCGTTCGACGTCGATGCGGTCGACACGACGGGCGCCGGCGACGCGTTCGTCGCGGGGTTGATCGACCGATGGGTCGCTGCGGAGGGCCGCGGGGCCGGCAACGCGGGCTCCGATGATGTCGCCGACGGCGTCCGCTTCGCGGCCGCGGTCGCCGCGATCAACTGCACGGAGCGGTTCGCGCAGCGCGGGCTCCCGGCCCGCGACGAGGTGGAGCGGTTCATCGCGGCGCGGAAGTAGACCGAACAGAACCGGCGGCCGGTCTCACCGGACCTCGTCCGCTCGCGCCACGAGCTCGGCGACCCGCTCGGGGTCGACCGGGGCGGTCGTCTCGCCGCCCGCCTTGAGCGCCGTCCCGACGACGACGCCGTCGGCGACCGACAGCGCGTCGCCGACCGTCTCCGCCCGGACCCCGCTCCCGACGAGGACCGGCGTGTCGAGGCCGTGGGCGTCGCGCTCGGCGACGACCGCCTCCAGCGCCTCCGGGTCGGTCGCCTCGCCGGTCCCGCGACCGGAGGCGATCACGGCGTCGGCGAGCCCCCGCTCGGCGGTGTCGGCGAACGACTCGGCGGTGTACCCCTCCGCCGAGAGCGGCGCGGAGTGTTTCACGTCGGTGTCGGCGAAGAGGCCGACGTCGACGCCGAGCGCCTCCCTGAGACGGAGCGTCTCGTGGGCCTTCCCCTGCACGATCCCCTGGTCCGTGACTCGGGCGCCGGTGTGGACGTTCACCCGGACGTAGCCGGCACCGACCGCGACCGCGACCGACAGGGCCGCCTCGGCGTCGTTGCGGAGGACGTTGACCCCGAGCGGCAGGTCCGTCTCCGCGGCGACCGCGGTCGCCGCGCGCGTGACCGCGGCGACGACGTGTTTCGGCGCGTCGTCGGGGTAGAAGGGGGCGTCGCCGAAGTTCTCGATCATGATCCCGTCGACGCCGCCGCGGTCGAGGGCGCGGGCGTCGGCCGCGGCGCGGTCGAGCGCGTCGCGCATCGCGCGGGCGCCGTCGGCGGGCGCCTCCGGCGCGCCGGGGAGGGGCGGGAGGTGTACCATGCCGATCACCGGCGCGTCCGTGCCGAAGGTGGCCTCGAAGTCCATCGTACCGAGCGCGACGACCGCGCCGCGTATAAGCGTCCCCACACGGCGACTCCGTCGCGCGACGGGCGAGCGGGTGCGGTGAGCCGCGGACGGCCGTCAGGCTTCGCGGACGGTAATCAGAATTAACACCGGTCGCACCGTCTCGCGGGTATGACCGACGACCTCGACACCCCGGTGCTCGACGACCACCTCCACCTCGACCCGCGGCACGGCCGCGGGATCGACGCCGTCGAGGACTTCGCCCGGCTCGGCGGCACCCACCTGCTCGTGGTGAACAAGCCGTCGTGGCACCTCGGCGTCGAGCCGGACGAGCCGGGGGACTTCCGGCCCGTCTTCGAGGAGACGCTCGACACGGTGGCGGCCGCGACGGACGTGCTTCCGGGGCGCGCGTGGCCCGTCCTCGGCGTCCATCCGGCCCTGATGAGTCGGCTCGTCGACGAGCGGGGGTTCGCACCCGCGGAGGCGCGAGACCTCATGCGGGGCGGCCTGGAGGTCGCGAGCGAGTTCGTCGCCGACGGGCGCGCGCTGGCGCTGAAGTCCGGTCGCCCGCACTACGACGTGAGCGACGCCGTGTGGGACGCCTCGAACGCGGTCACGCGCCGGGCGTTCGAGCTCGGCGCCGCCCTCGACTGCGCCGTCCAGCTCCACACCGAGGCCACCGAGGACCTCACCGACCTCGCGGCGGTCGCCGTCGAGTCCGGGCTCGACCCGACGAGGGTCGTGAAACACTACGCGGCGGGTCGACTCGCAGGGGTGACGCCGAGCGTCATGAGCGAGAGGGACCGGCTGGAGCGCGCCGCCGAGTCCGGCGAGCCCTTCCTGATGGAGACCGACTTCGTCGACGACCCCGACCGCCCGGGGATGGTGCTCGGGCCGAAGACGGTCCCGCGCCGCGTCCGCTGGCTGCTGGAGAACGGGTACGAGGACGCGGTCCGACGCGCGCACGTGGAGACGCCCCGGTCGGTGTACGAGATCGACACCGAGGCGACGCTGGAGTAGCCCCGTCGCCGATCGCGAGTCGGCGGCGCGCCCGGCCCGGCGTCCTCGCCGACCGCTCGACGCGAGCGCGGCCACCCCGAATTCCGGCGTCGAGCGGGTGAGAGGCTGTCTCGCGGGACGATCGATAGGAAAGGCATTTGAGTAGTCCGGGCGACGTACGGGACATGACCGAGGACGACGCCGTCGAAACGTTCTATACCGACGAACGCTGGCAGAACTGGCTCGACCGGCTGGAGGAAGAGGAGCTCGACCCCGAGAACGAGGACTCCGCGCGCCTCCTGTTGAACCTCCAAGACGACGCGGCGATCGCCGTCGTGAAGGTGCTCGCGGCGTTCGACGAGGGTCGGATAGACGAGGACCGCGCGGTCGAGGAGGTCCGGGGCGTCCGCGAGATCGTCCTCGCCGACGTCGAGTTCGACGACGAGGACAAGACGATGCTGATCGACGGCGTCCAGACCTCGCTGGTCCCCGTCTTCTACGCGGCCGAGGAGTACGTGGTCGGCGGCGTCGTCGAGGGCGACGTGACCGAGTTCGTGCGCGCGGCCGCCGACGCCGAGGCCGAAGAGGACCTCGACGCGGCGCTCGGCTACGTCGTGCAGGCCGGGACGCGCGTCATCGACGGCGAGCCGCTCGACATCGACCTCGTCGAGGAGCTGGAGTACGGGCTCGTCTCGGAGTGGGTCAACGGGCTCGACTCCCTGCAGTCGGCCATCGAGGACCCCGAGGTCGTCGAGGAAGAGGACTGAGCGCGGCGGTCGGCTCGGGCGTCGCTTCTGCCGCTCGCACTCGATCGCCGAGCCGCCGCGCCGTCGCGCGACCGCGACGCCCGAGATGAACCGTTATGCGTCGGCGCCGCGTTGGCGTCGTATGGCCATCTCCGCGGCCGGGGTCGCGACGGTGTTGCTCGCCGTCTGGACGCTCAGCTCGTTCGTCCCGTTCGTGCCGAGCGGCGTCCTCGCGGCGCTGACGGTCGTCGGGTACGCGTACTCCACCGGCTTCGCGGAGCCGGGACTCGCCGTCGTGATCGCGCTCGTTCTCGTCTCGCTCACGGCGTCCGCGGCGGAGCTGCTCTCGGGGCTGGTCTCCGGACGGCTGGGCGGCGCGTCGACGCTGTCGGTCGGTGTCGGCACGCTGGTCGGTATCGCTCTGCTGTTCGCGGTGGGCCCGATCGGCCTCGTCGTCGGGGTGGGCGGGGCCGTCTTTCTCGAGGGCCTCTACGAGAACTCGGCCGAGCCGCGCGTCGCCGTCCGGCGGGCGGCGTACGCGGTGGTCGGCGTCCTCGCCGGCTCGTTCGTGCAGGCGGTGTTGCTCGGCGGCGTCACCGTCGCCTTCGCGCTCTCCGTCTTCTGACGCCGAGGGACGAGAGCGAGGTCAGCGAGTCTCCGCGCCGTCACCCGGCCACCGCGAACAGGAGCAGGTTGTGCGCGGCCGGACCGAGGCCGACGGCGGCGACGAAGCCGAGCAGGAGGTACCCCTCCGCCGGCCGGTCGCGGACGTACTCGGCGAACAGCCAGACCACGGCGCTCGCCACCGCGAGCTTCACCAGCAGGAACACCCACCCCTCGCCGAGCACCGGGACCGACGGGATCCACCCGAGCTCCAGGAGGATCCGAGAGACCGGCGTGCGCTCGCCGAACCCGAGCTGCGCCGTCCCGACCGCGGTCGAGACGCCGTCGAGCGCGTGGCCGAGCACGGCGAGTGCCCCGACGCCGCCGGTGACCGCGGTCTCGGGCCGCAGCCGCGTCAGGACGGTCCAGACCGCGGCGGCGATCGGGAGGGTCGCCGCGAGCGCGACCGCGGACCACCGGGCACCGACGGGGGAGACGCCCGTGGCGAGCGCGGCCGCGACGACCGGGACGAGGAGGAGCGCGCCGCCCGCGGCGAGGGCGGCCGGGACGCGGTCCGGGAGAAGTTCGGCGCTCGCGAGCCACGCGGCCCCCGCGAGCGACCCGACCGTGAGGTACACGGTCGGCGAGCCGGCGAGCGGCGCGATCGCGGGCGGGAGCGCGTCAACGACGTAGAGGACGTGAGTCGCGGACCCGAGCGCCATCCACGGGGCGAGCGCGAGCACGTGACGGCCGGTGACCCGGGGGGGAGTACGGCGGAGCGCGACGGCGACCGCGCCGGCCGTGAGCAGGACGGCGACGAGGTGCGGCGCGGGCGGGACCGTCGTACCCTCGGGGACGAGGGGGAGTCCGCCGACCATCACACCGACAGCACGGGCTGGCTCGCGTAGAGGAGGACGTACTCGGCCGCCTTCCCGAGCACCTCGCCGGGGTCGCCGGAGACGGGCTCGCGCGGGACCACGATGAAGTCCGACTCGAGCTCCTCGGCCGTGTCGAGCACGACGCTGCCGGGGTGGACTGTCTTCACGCGCGTCGAGAAGCCGTACGCGATGGAGTTGCTGTGGGCCACCTCGGCCGCCTCGGCCCGCTCCGCGACGGAGTCGGTGAACGCCTCGGTGTCGTCGGCGACGTCGGCCTCGTCGACCACGCCGTGGTCGATGGCGCGGACCACGTCCTCGTCGAGCACGTACAGGGCGTGGACGCTCGCGCCGTACTCGGCGGCGACCGCGATCGCGTAGTCGACCGCCTCGTGGGACTCCTCGCTCCCGTCGACGGGAACGAGGACGAGGTCGATGTCGAGATCGGTCATACGCGAGACGTCGTCGGGGGAGTTCAAAAAGCCCGCCCCATGCGGTCGGCGGCGGGGGCGGTGGGTCGGCTCCCCCTCGAACCCCGCTCAGAATCCGGAGAGATCGCGCTGACCGGCCTCGCGCCGCTCGTTCGGCGGGACGTTCGTCGCGACGATCTCGTCGACCGCGTCTCGGCTGTCGGCGTCGCTGTTGATCGCCCGGGTCGCGTCCTCGGTCTCGACGCGGAACCCCGCGTCGGCGTACGGCTCGTACATCACGCCGCTGTTGCTCAAGACGACCCAGACGCCCGCCTCGTCGAGCTTGCTCGCGACGTCGAGCAGCCGGCGCTGGTCCTCGCGGTCGAACCCCGCCGCGCTGTACTCGTTGAAGCTCGCGGTCGCGCTCAGCGGCTCGTACGGCGGATCGAAGTAGACGAGGTCGCCCGCCTCGGCGACGTCGAGGACGTACGCGAAGTCGCCGGTGCGGATCGTCGCGCTCGCGAGCACGTCGCTCGCCCGGCGGATCCGGTCGCGCTGGACCCAGTCCGGGTTCGCGTACCGGCCCACGGGGACGTTGAACCCGCCGTCCGCGTTCTCGCGGTACAGCCCGTTGTAGCAGGTCCGGTTGAGGTACAACAGGAGGGCGGCCTCCTCCAGCGGGTCGAACGAACCCTCGTACGGCCGCCTGTTGAACCGCGCGCGCTGCTGGTAGTAGTAGCTCTCGACCTCGCGGCCGCGGGCCGTCTCCTCGGCGAACGGGAGCGACGGGTCCGGGTCGGCGTCGGGGGCGTCGAACGCCTCCAGCCGCTCGACGAGCGCCTCCGGCCGGTCGCGCACGCACTCGTAGAAGTTGATGAGCCGCGCGTTCGCGTCGTTGATCGTCGCGTCCGCGGGCTCCAGGTCGAAGAAGAGCGCGCCGCCGCCGACGAACGGCTCGTGGTAGCGGCCGTACGTGGCCGGGAACCGAGCGTACAGCTCGTCGAGCAGCTGGCGCTTGCCGCCCGCCCACTTCAGGATCGGCTCGGCCATGCGATGTCGACTCTCCCCCGCGGCGCGGTAAAAACGTCTCGGGCTCAGTCGTCGGCGACCCCGGCTCAGTCGTCGGCGGGCTCGGGATCCGGCACGGGGAGGTCGGCGACGTGGGCGGCGGCCTCGTCGAAGTTCGGGCCGGGCGCTATCGTCCCCGCCTCTCGGTCCCACTCGATGTACCCCGCCTCCTCCAGCGCGGGGAGGTGCTCCTCGCGGAGCTCGGCGGCGATCTCGTCCACCCGGCCGCGGACGCGAAGATCGGCGACCGTCTCGACCGACCCGTCGGCGAGGCCGGCGATCGTCAGCAGTGCGTGGGCCTCGTCGATCCCGTCGAGCGCCGTCGGCCGTGTGGAAGGGGTATCGTGCGTCGTTGACATAGACCGTTCGTATCTATCTGTAGATCCGAGATGAAATAAAACTACGGGACGACACGTCTCGTCGACGCGGGGCCACCGACTCCGAGCTGCCCGCCGAGGTCGGGAACCGGTGCCGACGGGACAGCGGAATCGGTACCGACCGCCGGATCGCTTCGGACCCGGCCGGAGGGCGGGTCCGTTCGCTAACGTTACGAGTTCTTGAGAGGTCTACGAACGAGTAACATGGTACGCGTTACACCCCATTAACAATCGTTTTAGACGCTCTACGCGTGTGATCCATGGTATCTATTGTCAGAACATATCCGAAATATGAAAGGTATATACCGTCTGGCGTCGTACGGGTAGGTATGCAGCCAATACTCGACCAATACACGGCACGAACGCTCGCGCCGGGCGCCGGCAGTCCATCCGACGGCGGCCTCATCGCCTCGCTCGCGTTCCTCGCGTTCCTCGCGCTGGCGCTGGTGGCGGCCTCGTACCCGCTGCTGTCCGCGGGGGCGCTCGCTCTCGCCGTCGCGCTCGCGATATCCGCGCGTTCGCTCGCGCGTCACGTCGACCCCGACACGGTCCGCCGCGTCAGCCTCCCCGGAATCGGTACGCTGGAGTACCGCTTCACCCGGACCTGAGCGGTCGCGTCGAACCGGGTCGAACGAATCCCCTCCGGACGAATCCCTCCGAACTACAGTCCATCAGCGACGCGCCCGCCGACGTCGAGTCCGTTCGCGATCGCGGCGTGGAGGCGACCCTCGCCGGCGACCCAGTCGCCGAGGAGGTACAGCCCCTCTCGGCGGGCCGCCTCCGCCGGACCGCGGTCGACGCCGCCCTCCGGGAGCGCGTATCGCCACCCCTGGTGGTCGGTCCAGTCGGGAGCCGCCAGCCGGTCGTCGCCGACGATCGCGGCGGCGTGGTCGGCGAGGTCGGCCACGTTCGCGGCCGGGTCGTCGTCGTAGCGCTCGACGGACCACTCATGGCCTGCCTGGACGACGAGCAGCGTCTCCCCGTCCGGGACGTGACCCTCCTTGCACTCCTCGCGAGAGATCCAGCCGACGGCGTGTTCCCTGTCGGCGTTGACGAGCCCGTAGTACGGCACGTCGACCGCGAAGGGGTAGTGCAGCACCGCGCTCCACACGGACCGGTACGTCACGTCGCCCACGGCGTCGACGAGGGCCCCCCGAATCGGCGACTCCCACTCGGCCGCCCGGAGCAGGTCGGCGGTCTGCGGGGCCGGCGGGTTCACCAGCAGCGCGTCGAACGGTCCCCACGCCTCCCCGTCCGCGTCGTCGAGCGCCCACCGTCCGTCGACGCGCCGGAGAGTCTCGACGCGCGTCCGCCGGTGGACCGTCGCGTCGGTCCGACCGAACAGCCGCTTCGCGATCTGGGTGAGCCCGCGCCGGTAGCTCCACTTGCGCTCGTCGGCGTCGCGGCCGGGCGAGACCTCGCCGTCCGCGTCGAAGGTGTACACCGGCTCGGCGACGTCGACGAGACCCGCGTCGTCGAGCGTCTCGGTGACCAGCTCGACGACGCGCTCGTCGTCGGCCTTCAGGTAGTTCGCCCCGTAGTCGTACGTCAGGTCGCCGTGACGACGGGTCGCCGCGCGCCCGCACACGCCTCCGGACTTCTCGAGGACGGTCACGTCCGCGCCGGGCACCGCCTCGTCGAGAACGAACGCCGCGGCCGCCGCCCCGGCGCCCGCACCGACGACGCCGATATCGGTCATGAGCGATCCACGGGACGCGCTCACTTAATCGGTCGCGTGGCGGGGGCAGGAGGCGACCGCCGAGCGGCGCGGCGCGCTCTGCGGGCCTCGCGGTCGGGGACATGAGGCAAGAACGACCCCAACGACGCGTTTTAATCGCTCGGTCGGAACAGTATCGATACGAACGCGAGCGTCGCGGTGGAGCGACGCGTCGCACCGGCGTCGAGACACACGACATGACACGGAACACCACCACGCGGTCGACGGACGGAAACGATGGGTGACGGCGACGGCAACGGAGACGACACCGAGAGCGACCCGGTTGACGAGGGGCCCGAAACCGACGCCGTTGACCGCGATCCGGCGGTCGACGAGGCGGGCGGCGGCGTCGACTACGCCGGCCGGGCCTCCGAGATCCTGGGGTTCTCTCGCTGGTGGCAGATCGCCGCCGCCGCGGGAATGATGGCCGCCGTGAGTCCGTACCAGTACGTCTGGTCGTCGATCGAGCAGCCGCTCGCCGAGAACCTCGACATCGCGCTGCCGGCGCTCGGCGCGGTGTTCTCCTTCTACGTCGTCTTCCAGTCGCTCTCGCAGTTCCCCGCCGGCAAGTGGCGAGACAGCCGCGGCCCCGGAGCGCTCACCTTCCTCGCGGCGCTGCTGGCGGGCGGGGGATACGTCGGGCTCGCGTACGCGACCGCCGTCTGGCAGCTGTACGTCCTCTACTCGCTCGGCGCGATCGGCGTGGGCATCGTGTACACGGTCGCGGTCAACACCGCGGTGAAGTGGTTCCCCGACCGCACGGGGCTCACGACCGGCATCGGAACGATGGCGTTCGCCGGCGGGAGCGCGCTCGTGGTGCCGTACGTGCGCGCGAACGCCACCCAGGCGGCGTACAGCGACGTGCTCCGGAACGTCGGGCTCGGGATCCTCGTCGTGACGCTCGTCGGCGCGTTCCTCCTCAGAGACCCGCCGGACGACTGGCTCGGGCTGGAGGACCGGCCGGACGGCGGCAGCGACGAGGGACTGGCCGCCTCCCTCCGCGGGCGCGCCTACACGACCCGTGAGATGCTCTCGACGTGGCAGTTCTGGCTGCTGTACGCGATGTTCGTGGCGACGGCCGCCGCCGACCTCATTGTCATCGCGAACGTCGTCCGCTTCGCCGAGCAGTTCGGACTGGCGGCCGTCGTCGCCACCGCGTCGGCGACCCTGTTGCCCGTCGCCGCCGGCGTGTCGCGGATGATCCTCGGCGAGGCGTCCGACCGGTTCGACCGCAAGTGGGTGATGGCGGTCTCGTTCGTGCTGGCCGGGGCGTTCCGACTCGGCCTGATCGGGGCGGGACGGACCGGGTCGGGAGTCGTCTTCGTCGCGCTGGTGTTGGCGGCGATGTTCTTCTCCTCGCCGCTGTACGTCTACTTCCCGTCGATGATCGCGGACTACTACGGCGCGCGCAACTCCTCCGGCAACTACGCCGTCCTGTACACCGCGAAGGTCGGTGGCGGGGTGTTCGCCGGTACCGTGACCGGCTACCTCGTCGCGGCGTTCGGCTGGGTCCCGACGTTCGCGCTCGGCGGCGCCCTAGCGATCGCCGCGGGGGTGGCCGCGCTCCTGCTCCGCCCGCCGAGCGACGCCGGGCTGGGAACGGAGACGCCGGCGCCCGCGGACTGACGCCGCCGGCAGTCGACGGACTCCGACAGGCGACGACCGGCTTCGCGTCCGTCGGCCGGTACCCTCCGGCTTTTGTCCGCCGCGGCCGTACGGAGGGCAATGGAACACGCGAGCGAGCACGGGGCCGAGCTGTACAAGGCCTCGAGGACGACGGCCTCGCGGGACCAGGGTCCGTTCAGGACGAACTTCAACTTCCCCGGTCGGAACCGTCCGGGTCACGACGACCACGGGTACGGACCCCTGTCGACCGTCGTCGAGTCGTTCATGGACCCGGGGACGCTGATCCCGATGCACCAGCACCGGAACGAGGAGATCGTCTCGTGGGTGCCCGCGGGCGTGATGCGCCACGACGACGGCGAGGGGAACCGGCTCGTCACCGACGCCGAGCACCTCCTGGTCATGAACGCCGGCAGCGGGTTCTGGCACTCCGAGGAGACCTTCGCGGACGACCCCCCGCTCCGGATGCTCCAGATCTTCGTGCGCCCGCACGAACTCGAACTGGAGCCGGGGATCCAGCACGAACCCCTCCCGGAGCCGGTCGCGAACGAGTGGCGACGCGTGTTCGCGCCGGCGGGAGCGGACCACCCGCTGACGGTCCGGAACGCGGCCTCCTGCGACGACCTCCGGCTCGACGCGGGCGAGAGCGTCGCGCTCTCGCGAGGCGAGGAAGCGTCCGCACCGGACGTTACTGCCCGTGAGACGACCGACGACCGGGACTGGGACGTCTACTTCTACGTGTTCGAGGGCGAGGTGACGGCCGCGGGACGGACGTTCGGCCGCGCCGAGAGCGGTCTCTGGGTCGGCGGGGCGACGCCGACGCTGACCGCGACCGAGGACGCCGTCGTCGTCACCTTTCGGTTGGATCCCGACGCGCCGATCACCCGGCAGGGGACGATCGGACGGTAAGGCTCGTCGTGACCGTCCGCGAAGGGATCGCCGACGTTATCGCCGCGCTCCTCACCCGACCCGCGCCATCGCCCGCTCGATCCGGCGAGTGAGCGCGTCGAGGCGGTCGCCGAGCGTTCCGACCGCCGCGAGGGCGGGATAGGTGACGGACAGATCCTGGTAGAGGTACGTCGGGAGGTCGACGTCGTCGTCGCCGATCCGGAGGTCCCGAGCGTGCGCCGCGAGCACGTGTTGGCGACGAGCGGCGATGCGGTCGCAGTTCTTCACGAGGACGGCTGCCCGGGCCCGACACGCGTCGAGCGCGCCGAAGTCGCCTTCGGGGACCTCCCGGCCGAGTACCGGGATCTCTCCCCGTATCGACGCGAGCCGGGAGGCCGTCCAGTCGAGCGAGGCGACCTCGACGTCGACCCGTTCGAGGAGCGTCTCGCGCTCGTCTATCGCGTCGTCTATCGCGTCGAACAGGGGCCGCTGGTACTCCGCGTAGAATCCCGTCGACCGGGTGAGCGCGTACGCCAGCTCCGGGCCGAACTCCTCTGCGGTGCTGCGTTCGTAGGTGTCGTCGTACTCGTCACGGTAGTGCGGTACCGACATCACCGTGTCGGCGTACGCGTTCCTGACTGCGACGAGCCCCGAGCCGAGCGGCGGCTCGGAGCCGGTCGATATCGCGCCCGTCGCCCCCGGAGCGCCGGCCGCTCCGGTCCTCCGCGTCACCTTCGACGGATCGACCGAGTTGGCGGACTGAACCGTCTCCGCGGAGATCGACTCGACGCGGCCGCGGAACGCGCGGAACGCCTCTCGCTCGTCGGCGACGCGGCGCCGCTCGACCCGAGCCGCCTCCCTCGCCGGGGCGAGGATCCCGTTCGGATCCGCGTCGGAATCCTCCGGTGCACCGGCGGTCGTCGTCATACCGCACCCCTCGCGCATCGTCCACGTAAACGCTTATATGTGCGGTATCGGGCACCGGGGAGCGGTCCCGAGCCCTCAATAGCGCTCACGAGACGAACGCGGCGACGCCCCGTCGTCCCCCGAACGACCCGCCGATTCGGGTCGGCGACCGCGGGAAACGTACATCCGTCGGCCGGTGCAAGGGGGATCGATGGACGCCGCGCTGATCACGGTCGGGGACGAACTGCTCTCCGGAGACACGGTGAACAAGAACGCCAACTGGCTCGCGGGCGAGCTGAGCGACCGCGGCGTCGCCGTCGTCCGGGTCCTCTCCGTCCCGGACGACCGCGCGGTGATAGCCGAGCGCGTCCGCGCGTACGCCGCGGCCTTCGACGCCGTGATAGTCACGGGCGGAATCGGCAGCACGCCCGACGACGTGACGATGGAGGCGGTCGCAGACGCGTTCGACCGCGAGATGGTCCCCACGGACCTCACGCGCGAGTCGGTCGAGCGCCGGCTGTCGGCGATCCGCGAGCGGGTCCCGGACCGGGAGTTCGACGTCGACGTGGAGGCCGAGGCGGCGATCCCGGAGGGGAGTCGCCCGCTCTTGACCGACGCGGGGCTCGCGCCCGGGTGCGTCGTCGAGGGCGTGTACGTCATGCCGGGGATTCCGGACGAGCTGCGGGCGACGTTCGCGACCGTCGACGACGAGTTCGACGGCGACCGCCGCTCGCGGTTCCTCTACACGGTGGAGCCCGAGTCGAACATCGTCCCGGCGCTGGAGGAGGCGATGGAGCGGTTCGACGTCGCCGTCGGCTGTTACCCCGACCGCGAGGCCGACCACAACCGCCTGAAAGTGACCGCGACCGACGACGACGCGCTCGACGGGGCGACCGCGTGGCTGCTGGCGAACGTGAACGCGAGCGAGACGCCGGTGCGGCGCGACTGGGGCGACGGCGGGGCGTAGCTCTCGCGGAGGGAACGCCACGGGCGAACTGGGGAACCACTAACACCCTACGGATCGAATCGGGGGGCATGCCGGACGCCACTCTCACGCAGCCGTCATTCAGCGTCACCCACGACACCGCGCCGAGCGACGTCCTCGTCGCCGGCTTCTCGTCGTTCGGTCTCGCCGGGCTGACCGCCGTCGACTACCTCATCGACGACCTCGACCTCGAGGAGACCGGCCACGTCCGGACCGAGGGGTTGCCCTCGATCACCCCGTTCACCAAGGGGCGACCGCGCCACCCGATCCGACTGTACTCCTCGGGCGACGTGGACGTCACCGTGCTCGTGGCCGAGCAGTTCGTTCCGCCCGCGCTCGGCGAGCGGCTCTCGGCGTCGATCCTCGACTGGACGGAGGGCGCGGACGTCGCCGAGATCGCGGCGCTGGCCGGCGTCCCGATCCCGCACGGCCCGGACGCCCACCGGACGTTCTACGTCGCGACCGACGACTACCGGGACAGCCGGCTCGCCGACGGGGCGGTCCCGCCGATGGAGTCGGGGTTCCTCGACGGGACGAACGCCTCCCTGCTCGAACGGGGCATGGGCTCGCCGCTCGGCGTCGGCGTGTTCATCACGCCGGTCCACGCGCAGGCGCCCGACGTCGAGGCCGCGGTACGGCTCGTCGACACGGTCGACGAGGTGTACGACCTCGGCGTCGACTCCGGACCGCTAGTGTCGTTCGCTGAGGAGATCCGCAAGCACTACCAGGGGCTCGCCGAGCGGATGGAAGAGCGCGAACCGGAGGGGACCTACGACCGGATGTACATGTGATGAGGCCGGAACACCGCCGACGCGCCGGGTTGCAGCCCGCCGTCGATCCCGTGGACTTCGGCGTGAACTCCCGTAGTATCCGCGTCTGGAACCGCGTGCAACTCGACTCATAGTAAAAACCTATATCCGAGGGGCGTATCCTCCCGGATATGACCGACGACCTCCGCGACACGCTCGACCACGTCGGGGACCGATTCAACCTCGGCGAGTACGAGATCGACGCGTACCTCGCGGTGTTAGAGCACGGCGAGCTGACCGCGAGCGACATCGCCGACCGCACCGACATCCCGCAGCCGCGCGTGTACGACACCGTCAGAAGCCTCTCGGACCGCGGGCTCGTGGAGCTGCGGGAGTCGCGGCCGATGAAGATCGTCGCCGTCGACCCGGACGAGGCGTTCGGCGACCTCCGGTCGTCGTTCGCGGAGATGGTCGACGAGCTGGAGGCCAGGTACACCGCGCCGACCCGGGAGACCGAGGCCGTGTCGCTTGTGAAGTCGCGCTCGACGATCCTCCGGTACCTGGAGGAAGTGATCGGGGACGCGGAGTACGAGCTCGCCGTCTCGCTGACGCCCGGCCTGCTCCGCCGCTTCCGGGACGACCTGGCGGCGAAGGTCGACGCGGGCGTCAGCGTCGAGCTGCTCGTCACCCCGGCGTCGCGGGCGCCGGACCCCGAGGGGTTCGACTACCTGGAGGTCGCGACGATCGCCCGCGCGCGGCGCGGGATCACCACGCCGATCCTCGCCGTCGCCGACGGGGAGTACTCCGTCTACGCCACGCAGGACGCGCTCCGGGACGACCGCGAGCGCTACGGCGTCATCTTCAACCGCTCCGCGCTCGGCTTCCTCGTCTCGGGGTTCTTCGGAACCGTGCTGTGGACGACGGCGGAGACGCTGTCGACCGACGGGGCGCGTCGGCCGTTCCCGCGCCGCTACGCGTCGATCCGCCGCGCCGTCAAGGACCTCCGCGAGTTCGACGGCGAGGAGTTCTACGCGACCGTCGAGGGCCGCGACATCGAGACGGGCGAGTCGGTCACCGTCCGCGGCCGGGTCGTCGACCTCGCGTTCGAGGACACCGAGGAGGTCGCCTCGCTCGTCGTCGAGACCGAGTCCGGCCGCGTCGAGATCGGCGGACGCGTCGCGGCCCTGGAGGACGTCGAGGGACAGGAGATCGTGATCGGCCGCGACGAGCCGCCGGCGCTGTAGGTCGGACCGGACTCGTCAATCCCGGAACCGACCGCACGGTCGCCCCGATTTATTACGCGGGCGACCGCCCGACCCGTATGGAGTACACGACGCTCGGCGACACGGGCGCGACCGTCAGCGAGCTCGCGCTCGGCTGCATGAGCTTCGGGAGCGAGCAGGAGTGGATGCTCGACGAGGACGAGGGTCGCGAGCTCGTCGAGCGCGCGATCGAGCTCGGAATCACGTTCTTCGACACCGCGAACGTCTACTCGAACGGCGAGAGCGAGGCGATCCTCGGCGACGTGCTCGCCGAGTACGACCGCGACGAGTTCGTCGTCGCCACCAAGGTCTACGGAGAGATGGACGAGTCGAACCCGAACTCGGGCGGGCTCTCGCGCAAGGCGATCGAACAGGAGCTGCAGCACAGCCTCGACCGGCTCGGGATGGAGACGATCGACCTGTATCAGATCCACCGGTGGGACGACGACACGCCGATCGTGGAGACGCTCGCGACGCTCGACGACGCGGTGCGCCGCGGCGACGTGCGATACGTCGGCGCCTCCTCGATGTGGGCCCACCAGTTCGCCGAGGTACTCCACGTGAGCGACCGCGAGGGGTACGAGCGCTTCGTCACGATGCAGAACCTCTACAACCTCGCGTACCGCGAGGAGGAGCGCGAGATGCTCCCGCTGTGCGAGAAGGAAGGGATCGGCGCGATTCCGTGGAGCCCGGTCGCCGCCGGCTACCTCGCGCGCCCCTACGAGCGGGACGACGCCACGCCCCGCGGGGAACACGAGACCGCGCTCGGGCGGCCGTACCGCGAGGGCGGCGGCGAGGAGGTCAACCGCCGCGTGGGGGAGCTGGCCGAGGAGAAGGGCGTGAAGATGGCCCAGATCGCGCTCCGGTGGGTGGCCGGGAAGGACGTCGTCGACGCCCCCATCGTCGGCACGTCGAGCGTCGAGCACCTGGAGGACGCGGTCGAAGCGCTCGACGTCGACCTCACCGACTCCGACGTCGAGTGGTTGGAGGAGCCGTACGAGCCGGTCCGCGTCTCCGGTCACGAGTAGGCGTCACTACACCGCCGAGAATCCGCGGGATCCGCGCGACCGCACCCCTGTGTTGCCGTAACACACTTAAGAGCGGACTCTGTATCGATACTCAGTGGCATCCCGACAGGGCGGGCCGGGGGACGCCGAGTCGCCCCGACCCGGATCGACGGAGCGTCGGACCGCGTCCACGACCGCGCCGGCGGCGCGTCGGCGGGCGGCGACAAGATCGGACCCGCTCCCGTTCGAGGCCGGAGCGGGGGGCCCTCGCGGACCCGACCCGGTCCCCGATCGACGCGCGTCGGTCGGCCGAACCGCCGAGGACCCGCCGATTCGCGACCCCGGACTCTACGCGCTCACCGATCACTTCCGAGAGCGGCTCGAACAGCCCGGTCGCTACGTGTCCACCCGCACCGTGAGCGACGCGATCCGCCGCGGACAGCTCCGCTGGAACCGGACCGACGGCTGGCGGTTCGCGCTGGTCGAGGGCGGGATCCGGTTCGTCGTCGTCGTGAGCGACACGGAGACGAACTCCCCGGTCGTCGTCACCGGGTGGACCGAGGTCGCGGACCGCGAGGCGGCGCTCGAAGCCTCGCGGTGGGACGGCGTCGACGTCGACACCATCGCCGTGCGCGCCGCCCTGAGCGAGTCGGCGTCGACGCCGATCCCCGAC
>NZ_JAXRUU010000052.1:0-22726 GCF_034497445.1 Halorubrum sp. AD140 | reverse complement strand
ACCCGGCCCGGCTCGACGCCGACGGCGACACCGTGCGCCCCGCGGTCGACGCGGGCGCGACGATCGCCGTCGACACCGACGCGCACTCGCCCCGCGAGCTCGACAACGCCCGGTACGGCGTCCACACCGCCCGGCGCGGGTGGGCCGAGACCGCAGACGTGCTCAACGCGCGCTCGGCCGACGGGCTGCGCGAGTTCCTCGCCGACTGACGTCGGTCGACGGCGGCGAGGCCGTAGGAAACCCGCCCACCTGACTCGAGCGTAACCGGTTTGCCCGCGACCCGCCTATGGGCCGTCAATGAACCGCGAACAGGCGGTCGACCGGCTGGAGACCCTCGTCGACCGGGTCGAGGACGAGACGATGCCGGTCCCCGTCCGCGAGGTGTGGACGTTCGGCGACGTCGCGCTCGGGCTCGACCCCGTCGAGCGCCTCGACGTGTACCTCACCAAGGACGTGATCATGGGCGGCGACGGCGACGCGGCCGCCGCGTTCGAGGCCGAGTACGGCGTGAAGGGCGTCGGCACCTCCGTGCGCGCCGGGTGGGCCGAGGCGCACCCGGACCGCGTGCGCGCGAGCGACAACGGGTACGCCGCCCCCGAGAAGTGTCTCGCAGCCGAGCTCGTCGCAGCGGACGAGCCGATCCACCTCGAAGTGTGTAACGCGAGCTTCGAGGACAACGTGCGCCAGCGCCTGACGGGCGCGCTGGCCCGCGACGCCTACGAGGAGGTGATCGACCCGCGCGGCGTCTGCCTGTGGGTCGACGGGGCGCGCGACGCGGAGGCGTTCGACCGGCTCCGCGAGGCCTCCCTCGCGATGCCGACGCTACCAGCCGCGCTCGGGATGCTCGGCGCCGACGAGGACGTGGCGCGCGAGGCCGCGGACGTGCTCACACGGCAGCGGGCCGAGCAGGAGGGGGCGTCGGTGCGCGGCGACATGGTCTGAGCTGGGGCCCCCGTCCCCGCGGGCCTCCGCTCGCCGTCCGCCGTTGGCCGCCACCGGACCGCTTTTGAGACCGATCGCCGTGTGGACGGTATGCCCACGCCCACCGACCGCGTCCGGCGCGCGGAGCGCTCGCGGATCCGCGTGATGTTCGACCTCGCACAGCGTCACGACGGCGACCTCGTCAGGTTGGAGGTCGGCGAACCGGACTTCGACACGCCGGGTCACGTGATCGACGCGGCAGCGAGCGCCGCCCGCGACGGCGCGACGCACTACACCTCGAACGCGGGACTCCCCGAGTGCCGGCGCGCCATCAGCGACACGCTCGCGAGCGAGTACGGCGTCGCGCACGAGCCGGACGAGATCGTCGTCACCGTCGGCGGGATGGAGGCGCTCCACCTCGCGGTCCTCGCGACGGTGTCGCCCGGCGAGGAGCTGCTCGTCCCCGGCCCGACGTGGCCCAACTACGAGACGCAGGCGACGCTCGCGGACGGGACCTTCCGCGAGGTGCCCATGCCGGCGGAGACGGGGTTCGATCTCGACGCCGACCGCGTGATCGACGCGATGAGCGACGACACCGCGGCGGTCGTGCTCACGACGCCGTCGAACCCGACCGGCCGCGTCTTCGACCCCGAGGAGTGCCGGGCGGTCGTCGAGGCCGCGGCCGACCGCGACGCCTACGTGATCGCCGACGAGGTGTACCTCGGGCTCACGTACGACGGCCCCGCCGAGGGGATCGCCGCGTACACCGGCGGCCCGGACCACGTGTTGACGGTCGGCTCCTGCTCGAAGGCGTACGCCATGACCGGCTGGCGGCTCGGCTGGCTCGCGGGCGACCGGCACCTGATCGACGAGGTGGTGACGATCCACGAGTCGACCACCGCCTGCGCGTCGAGCGTCGCCCAGCACGCCGCGATCGCCGCGCTCACCGGGCCACAGGAGCCGTTCGAGGAGATGGCCCGCGCGTTCGAGGAGCGCCGCAACCTCGTCGTCGACCGGGTGGACGCGATCGACGGGCTCTCGTGTCCCCGGCCGGAGGGCGCGTTCTACGCCTTCCTCGACCCCGGACTCGACGCGCCCGCCATCGACGTCGCGAAGTACCTCCTCCGCGAGCACGGCGTCGTGCTCGCGCCCGGCGACGGCTTCGGCGACACGGCCCCCGGGCGGCTCCGGCTCTCCTTCGCGAACTCCGTCGACCGGCTGGAGGAGGGGTTCGATCGGATCGAGGCCGGGCTGGCGGAGTACTGAGCGCCGCCTCCAGTCGCCTCCCGCCGACCGTCCCGCCTACCGCATCAGCTCCCCGCCGTTCACGTTCAGCGTCTCCCCGGTGACGAACGTCGCGTCCCGGAGGTAGGCGGCCGCGTCGGCGATGTCCTCGGGCTGGCCGTACCGGTCGACGGGGATATCGGCCAGCTCCTCGCGCTTCTCCTCCGGGGTCCGGTCGTCGGTCATGTCCGTCTCGACGTGGCCGGGGGCGATCGCGTTCACCCGCACGTCGGGCGCGAAGTCGCCGGCGTGGCTCCGCGTGAGCGAGAGCAGCGCCCCCTTCGAGGCGGCGTAGTGGCACTCGATCGGCGCCCCGGTGTGCGCGAGGATGGAGGAGACGTTCGTCACCGAGGGGGCGTCGTCGGACTCTCGGAGGTGCGGCAGCGCCGCCTTCGTGACGTTGAACGCGGAGTTGACGTTGACGTCCATGATCCGGTCGAAGTCGTCGGGAGCGAGGTCCGCGGTGTACACGTGCTGGTCGATCCCGGCGTTGTTGACGACGTGGTCCAGCCCGCCGAACGCGTCGGCGGTCGTCGACGCGAGCCGCGCGGCCGCGTCGGGGTCCGAGACGTCGGCGCCCACGACGACCGCCCCCTGACCCCGGTCGCGAACCGCCTCTGCGACAGCCTCGGCGGCCTCGTCGCTGGTGTGGTAGTTGACGGCGACGTCGTAGCCGTCGTCGGCGAACCGAAGCGCGATCGCCCGTCCGATCCCCCTCGAAGAGCCCGTTACGAGTGCGGCCGGCATGCCACCCCGATCGCTCCGCTCCGCCTTCGTCTTTCTGGACCCGGCGATACGCTGAGCGTCACTCGGTCGGTCGCTCTACTCGCCCCACGGTCACGTCGAAGGGGACGCGCTCGACGCGCTCGTACTCGCCGTCGCCGATCGCGTCGACCACCTCGCGACCCATCGCCCGCCAGCGGCGGCGGAGGTCGTCGTAGGCGTTCACGGACGTCGCAGCCACCAGCTCCTCGCGGTGGTCGGCGAGCCCCGCGCCGGAGGCCTTCCGCGCCGCGGACGACAGCGCCGGCTCCGCGTACGGCGGTGCGGTCCGCTTCTCGTGGACGTACCGGCGCGTGCGGAGGTCGCCGAGCCCCGCCGCCGCGAACGCCTCCCGCACGCGGTCGCCGAGGGCGACGTCGGTGTCGACGCCGTCCAGGTACGCCTCGCGGGCCTCTCGCTCCAGCCGTTCCTCGGCGCCGACCGTCGAACGCACCGTCACGTCGCCGTTGTCCGGTTCGATCGCGGCCACGAGGTCGGAGGAGACGCGTGCGAACTCTCGGACCGCGGCGGCCGGGTCGGGAAGGTTGATGAGGAGCGCCTGACAGACGACAAGGTCGACGACGTCGTCCGGGAGCGGGAGTCGCGTCGCGTCGCCGGCGACGTACGGGAGGCCGGTCTCCTCGCGGGCGACCGCCAGGAGGTCGGGGTCGGCGTCGACGCCGATCACGGTCGCGTCCGGTCCCGCCTCCGCGTCGAGGACGCGGGTCAGCTCGCCGGTGCCGCAGCCGACGTCGAGGACGCGGCGGCGGCTCGACAGCTCCAGGGCCGCGAGGGCCTCCCGGTCGTCGGCCCACATCCCCTGCCGGGTGTGTTCGAGGTACTCCGCGGAGAAGCGTCGCACGCTCTCGCGTTCGGCTCGAGACGAATTAAACGTGGGGAAGGGAACTCCCTCGTCGGGACCCGTTCCGCCGAACCGGAGCTCGATGCGTCACTCCCTGTCGTCGACGTCATCGGCGTCGTCGCCGTTCCCGTATCCGGCGAGGTCCGCGAGCAGCGCGACGGTGACCCCGGCGCAGTAGCCGATGAACGCGCCGCTCAGCCCGACGGCCGCGAACGCCATCGTCACGCCGCCGAGCGGGTCGTCTCCGGGTCCCACGCCGGGAACGCCGAAGACGGTTCCGACGACGACGAGCGCGGCGAAGACGAGCGCCGGGCCGCCACAGCGCGCGTACCCGCCGACGGCCGCGATCGGCGCCGGCGCGTAAAACACCAGGAGCGGCACGAGTCGGTCGGTCAGCGCCGTCGCGGTCGAGAGGTCAGCGAGGTCCGCGATGACCGCGGCCGCGACCGCTAGCGCCACGACCCCGGCGAATCCGCCGACCATCGTGAGGGCCAACCGACGACGGCGACCGATGAGGAGCGCCTCCGTGGTGGTCATATCCGTGGATCACGGCTCCGAACACATAAAGGCGCGTCGGACGATTTTCACTGGCTTCGTGAATTTCCGTCTCTCCGCCCCCGTGGCGGCGCTCTGACTCTCCGTCCCCGTGGCGGCTCAATCCGCCCGCAGCTCGCGGACGCGCTCGATGTTCCAGGCGAAGCTCTTCCCGTCCTCGGTCGGCGTCTCCAGCGCCAGCGGCACGTCCCGCAACTCCGGGTGGTTGAGGATCCGCTCCATCCCCGCCTCGCCGATGTGTCCCTCGCCGATGTGGGCGTGCTCGTCCTTGTGGGTGCCGCAGGCGTGTTTCGAGTCGTTGAGGTGGACGTACTCGAGGTGCTCTAAGCCGACGACGTCGTCGAACTCGGCGACCGTCCGATCGACCGCCTCGGGCGTCGAGAGGTCGTAGCCCGCCGCGAACGCGTGGGCGGTGTCGACGCAGACGTCGATGTCCGTCTCCGTGCGGTCGATGATCCCGGCGAGGTGTTCGAACTCGCCGCCGAGCTTCGTCCCCGCGCCGGCGTCGCTCTCGATCAGGATCGTGACGCCGTCGGGGACGTCGACGGCGTCGATCACCGAGGCGGCGTTGTCGAGCCCGCCCTCGACGCCCGCGCCCGTGTGCGCGCCCAGGTGGACGTTGACGTACGGAATCCCCAGTTTCTCCGCGGCGTCGACCTCCTTCTGCATCGAGTCGAGCGTCTTCTCGCGGAGCCCCTCCTTCGGCGTACAGAGGTTGACGAGGTAGGAGGTGTGGATCACCCACGGCCCGTCAAGCTCGCGCTCGGTCCCCTCGCGGAACTGCTCGGCCTCCTCGTCGCCGATGTCAGGGTCCTGCCACACCTGCGGCGAGTGCGTGAATATCTGTCCGCAGTTGCCGCCGAACTGCTTCTGTCTGAACACCGCGTTCGCGATGTTTCCGTACGGCGGCGTTTCGGGATCGTTGGACGCTCTCGAACCGGAGATCGAGACGTGGGCGCCGACTCTGAGGCTCATACCGGCGCCACGCGGCCGTCCGAAAAAGCCCCTTCGAAACCGGCCCGTCCCGTTACCGGCCGTTCCCCGGTCGCGTTCTGATCCACCCGTCGTCGCCGTACTTCGTCTCGACGAGCTCCTCGGCGCGCGCGAGTTCCGCGCTCGACCACGACCCGTCCGACTCCAGGGTCGCTTCGGGCTCGGCGGTCGCCCAGTCGCCCAGCGCCGCCTCGACGGCCGAAACCGCGTCCGCCCGGTCGACATCGGCCAGTTCGTCCATCCCGACGACGCGCTCGCGGAACTCGGCCGGTGTCACCGGCGGGTCGGCGAAGACGCCGAGGTGTCGCTCCGCGTCGACCGAGAAGGTGAGCGACCCGTGCTGAATCACCGCGTCGCGCTTCCGGTACTGCGCGTTGCCGGCGATCTTCCGGCGGTCCGTCGCGTCGTCGCCCGCGCCTCCCGCCGGGCCCGCCACCACGTCGTGTGCGGGGTGCAGCTCCCGGAGGTAACAGGCCGGGTGGTACAGCTCCGGCACCGGCTCCTCGACGTAGCCGGCGTCGATCCCGAGTCGGTCGAACGCGTCGAGGACGGGCTCGCAGAGCAGGTGATAGCAGTCGAGCAGCTCGCCGGGCACGTCGGCGGCCGGCACCGCGACGGAGTAGGCGACGTCGCCCGCCCCGTCGTGGTAGATCCCGCCGCCGCCGGTCTGCCGGCGGGTCACGTCGATCCCCTCGCGCTCGCAGAACGACCAGTCGACCGTCGCCGGGTCCTGCCGGTAGCCGAGCGTGAGACAGCTCGGCTCCCAGCGGTACGTCCGGAGCGTGGCGGGTCCGCCCGCCGCCGCCGTCTCGGCGGCGACCTCGTCGAGCGCCATCTGCATCGGTCCCGGTCGCGGCTCCTCGCGGATCAGCCGCCAGTCGGCGGCGGGTGCGGTCATGCGCCTCGCTCCGCTCGCCGTCCCGAAAGCGGTTGCGCTCGGGCGCTGCGGCTTCGGGAGCGACTCCGTCGGGCCCGGACGCCGACGCGGCGTCGGCGCTCGGCGGGGACCGGGGTGTCCTCCGTATTCATATATAGCGCTATTCTTTGATAAGTACGCACAGTTCCGTATATGATCCGACAATACGCCTATTATAAACCGATTTAATAGACACTCGTTTATGTTCTGGTGATGACGCAAGATCCAAAGCGTCTGTCCGACCTCGTATCGCGGCGGAAGTTCGTTCTCGCGGCGGGCGCTGCAGGTGCCACGTCACTCGCCGGCTGTTCGGGCGAGTCGTCCGAATCGAACGATTCGGATGGCTCCGACGGCTCCGACGGTGACGACGGCTCCGACACCGAATCGGAGAGTGAAGAGGAGTCCACCGAGGACGAGGAATCCACCGAGGAGGAGGGAAGCGCGGATGTCTCGCCCCTGACCGCGGACGGTTCCTCGACCGTCTACCCGATCACGAGCCTCGCGGGCTCGCTGTGGAACGGCAACGCACCGGCCGACGACGAGGAGTACTGGGGGCCGGACCAGTACGACATCGACACGGACAAGAACATGGCCGACTACTGGGCCGGTCTGTACGGCTTCGAAGAGAGCGGTGAGGAGGGCACGCCGCCGTTCTTCACCAGTATCGGCCTCAACCACACCGGCGTCGGGCTGGAGAAGCTCGAGAGCGGCCAGGTCGACATCGGTGACGCGTCCGCGCCCGTCAGCGCCGAGTTCCCCGACCGGAGCGAGGAGGAACTCGAGGACTTCATCGACCACATCGTGGCGGTCGACGCCCAGCCGATCGTCGTGAGCCCGGAGATCTACGAGGCGGGCGTGACCGAGCTGACGCTCGAGGACGTGCAGGGCATCTACCGCGGCGAGATCACCGACTGGTCCGAGCTCGACGGGCCGGACGCGGAGATCCAGGCCGTCGGTCGGGCCGAGGGGTCCGGGACCGACACCTCGTTCCGGAACAACGTGCTCGGTGACCCCGACGCGTCGATGGACGGCACCGACGTCCGCCGCGGACAGAACCAGCAGGTTCAGACGCTCGTCAGCGAGTCCGACAACGCGATCGCCTACATCGCGCTCGCGTTCGTCGACGACGAGACGTGCCCGGCGGTCGACCTCGAGATCGAGGGCGAGCTGTTCGAGTACCCCGACGACTTCGGGACGCTCGACTACCCGCTCTCGCGCGCGCTCCACTGTTACACCTGGGAAGACACCTCCGACAAGGAGGCCGCGTTCATCCGGATGCTCCTCCACGACTACGGCCAGGAGATGTTCGTCGAGCCGAACGACTACCTCCCGCTGACGGACGAGGAGCGCGAGGCGCAGCTCGAGGCGCTGCCGGAGCCGACGAACTGAGCGGCGCCGGGCCGCCCACCTATTATCGACTCGTTGATTCGATGTCTTCCACCACACTCATAGACCGATTCGTTCGACCGGCCGCGAGGGACGGCGAGGTCGCGAGCCGGCTCGTCGGGGTCGCGCTCGTCGCGCTGCTCGCCGCCACGTTCGTCAGCTTCCTCGCGAACTCCACGCTCACCGTGTTCCCGCTGGTCGGGTTCGTTGTATTGACCGCGTACGGCTGGTACGCGTACCAAGCCGTGACGGCGCGAGTACTGACGGGCTCCGCCACCGCGTCGACCGTCGCGATACTCACGCTCATCATCGTCTACCTGTTCCAGCAGGCGTACCCGGCCTTCGAGCTCATGGGGATTCAGATCGTGGCCCTCACGGGGCCCATCGAGGTCTTCGGGGTCACGCTGGTTCCCGGGGTGGGCGGGTCGGGCGACCTCTGGAGCACGTCTCAGGACATCTACTCACTCGCGCCGATGATCTGGGGGACGCTCGTCACGACGCTCATCGCGATGCTCGTGGCGGGTCCGCTCGGGATCGCCGGGGCCATTTTCATCTCGGAGATGGCGCCGCCGTCGGTCCGGGAGACCGTCAAGCCCGCGGTGGAGGTACTCGCGGGGATCCCTTCGATCGTCTACGGGTTCATCGGCTTCGTGATCATCAACGGCTACATGATGGACAACTTCGAACTCCCGTCGATCGGGAGCCTGTTCGTCGTCGGGATGGTCATCGGCCTAATGTCGCTCCCCATGGTCGTCACGGTCGCGGAAGATGCGCTCTCCAGCGTCCCGCACTCGATGCGGGACGCCTCGGTCGCGATGGGCGTCACCGAGTGGCAGACGACGAAGAGCATCACCCTGCCGACCGCCTTCTCGGGGGTCACGGCCGCGCTGCTGCTCGGCGTCGGGCGGGCCGTGGGTGAGACGATGGCCGCCACCGTCATCCTCGGGCACTCGCAGCGGCTCCCCGAACCGCTCTACGACGTCTTCGGTAACACCGAGACGCTCACGAGTCTCATCGCGAGCCAGTACGGCAACGCCAACGGGATCCACATGGACGCGTTGTTCGCCGCGGGCGTCGTGCTGTTCGTCACCGTGCTGGTGCTGTCGGTCGGCTCCCTCGCCGTCGAGGCGCGCATGAAGTCCAAGCTGGAGGGCACCCAATGAGCGACGCGTACAAGACGCGCATCGTCGCGTCCACGACGCAGGGGTACGGGTTCCTGACGGCGGCGACGGCCGGCGTCGCGACGCTCGTGGCGGTCCTCGGCTGTGTGGGTATCGTCCGAGCCTCGCCGGAGGGCACACTGTTCGCCGGCGCCGGCTCCTACGACCTGTTCGCGGCGCTGCTCGCCGTCGTGGGGGTCGGGCTGCTCGTCGCCGGGCTCGGTTCGGCGACCGGACGCTTCGAGACGGACCCAGACGAGTGGACGACGGCTCCCGTGGCGCTCTGCTTCGGCTCGATCGCCGGGATCGCGGCCGCACTCGTCGCGAGCGAGACGCTCGGGTTCGGCTCGGTCGTCTGGGTCCCCGTCGGACTGCTCGCCGCGCTGGGCGGGATCGGGGCGATCCTGTTCTCGCGCGAGGATCTCGGCACGACCGTCCCGCCCGCCGCGCTCTCGCTCGGCGTCGCGGCGGTCGTGTTCGCCGACGTGATCGGACCCGGCTGGCTCTGGGAGCCGGCCAACCTCTCGGGGGCGTTCACCCCACAGGTGGTCGTGCCGGCACTGTCGATCGTCTGCGGGCTGCTCGGCGCGTGGTCCGCCGCGTCGGCGCACGGCCGGTTCGGAACGATGGGCCGCCAGCGGGGCGCGCGCATGCTCGTCTCGCTCAACGCGTTCGCGATGATCGCGGTGCTCGTGGTGCTCGTGCTCTTCATCGTCCAGCGCGGGTTCGCGCCGGCGACGCAGGGGTTCCAGCTCTGGCCGTTCGAGTGGCCGTTCGTGACGAACAACTTCTCGTTCAGGCCAGAGCGGGTCACCGGGATCTACCCGGCCATCGTCGGCACGGCGTGGGTCGTCGTCGGCGCCGTGTTCGTGGGCGTCCCGCTCGCGGTCGGCTCGGCCGTGTTCCTGACCGAGTACACGGACAACCGCCGGCTCGAGCAGATCGTCGAGGTTGCGACGAACGGGCTCTGGAGCACCCCGAGCGTCGTCTTCGGCCTGTTCGGCTACGCGTTCCTCGTCCCGCGATTCGGCAACAGCACCTCTATCCTGGCCGGTATGCTGGTGCTGGGATTCATGCTGTTGCCGCTCGCGCTCATCACGAGCCGGGAGGCGATCAAGGCCGTCCCCGACGAGTACCGGGACGCGAGCGCCGCGCTCGGCGTCTCGAAGTGGCAGACGACGAAGAGCGTCGTCGTGCCCGCCGCCGCCCCCGGGATCGTCACCGGCGTCATCCTGGGCGTCGGTCGCATCGCGGGCGAGACCGCGCCGATCCTGCTCGTGATGGCCGGCGGGCTCCGGGACGACGCGCCGAACGTCCTCGGGTCGTTCGAGTTCACCTCGGCGCCGCCGTACGTCGCGAACGACGCACTGTTGACCAGCGCGCCGACGCTTCCCTACCAGCTGTACGCCAGCATCACCGCGGGCGTCTCCGGTGAGAACGCGGAGGCGATCGGCTGGGCGACCGCGCTCGTGCTCCTCCTCGTCGTTCTGTCCTTCTACGCGATTGGGATCGGCACGCGAGCGTACTTCCGGCGGAGGTTACACCAATGAGCGACACGATATCCGAAACCAAGACCGACGCATCGACCGCGACCACCACCGCCACCGGCGAGACCACGGAGCGGTCACAGGCCGAGTGGACGGAGTACGAGTTCGACGGGACACCGAAGATGTCCGTCGACGACCTCGACGTCTACTACGGCGACGACCAAGCGCTCTCGGGGGTCTCGATGGACATCCCCGAAAAGAGCGTCACCGCGCTCGTCGGTCCGTCCGGCTGCGGGAAGTCCACGTTCCTCCGGTCGCTGAACCGTATGAACGACCGGATCAGGGCCGCAACGGTCGACGGGTCGGTCGAACTCGACGGCGAGGAGGTGTATCAGGACGGCGCCGACCTCGTCCAGCTCCGGCGTCGCGTGGGGATGGTGTTTCAGGCGCCGAACCCGTTCCCGAAGTCGATCCGCGCCAACGTCGCCTACGGACCGCGGAAACACGGCGACGTCGAGCGCGGGCTGGTCCCGCGCCTGCTGGGCCGCGACGACAAGGAGGAAGAGGACGAACTCGTCGAACGGTCGCTCAGACAGGCGGCCCTCTGGGAGGAGGTGAGCGATCGGCTCGAGGACAACGCGCTCGGACTTTCCGGCGGCCAGCAACAGCGACTGTGCATCGCCCGGTGCCTCGCCGTCGACCCGGAAGTGATCCTCATGGACGAACCGGCCTCCGCGCTCGACCCCGTCGCGACCGCCAAGATCGAGGACCTGATCGAGGAGCTCTCGAAGGAGTACACGGTCGTGATCGTCACCCACAACATGCAGCAGGCCGCCCGCATCTCCGAGCAGACGGCCGTCTTCCTCACCGGTGGCGAGCTCGTCGAGTACGGCGAGACGGAGAAGATCTTCGAGGATCCGGAGAGCCAGCGGGTCGAAGACTACGTCACCGGCAAGTTCGGGTAATCGCATGCCTCGACGCGAGTACCAGGAGTCCCTCGAGGAGCTCCGGCGGGACGTCCAGCAGATGGGCGAGCTGGTGATTGCGCGGCTCGATCAGAGCCTCTCGGCGTTCGAGGACAACGACGCGGACGCCGCGAAGCGCGTCATCGAGGGGGACGACGAGATCAACCGGCGCTACCTGGAGCTCGAGTCGAACTGCATCGACCTCTTCGCGCTCCAGCAACCGGTCGCGAGCGACCTCCGGTTCGTCGCCGGCTCGTACAAGATCCTCACCGACCTCGAACGAATCGGAGACCTCGCGGCGAACGTGGGGCGCTACACTCGTTCCACGGAACGATGCCCCGCCTCGGACGTCGCTCTCCACGACATCGGCACGCTGGTCCGCCGGCTCGTCGCCGACGCGCTCGACGCGTACGGGACGGCGGACGCGGCCTCGTGCCGCCGCGTCGCCGACCGCGACGACGAAATCGACTCGCTCTGTCACAGCGCGAGCGAACGCGTCGTCCGCGGTCTGATCGAGCGGGAAGCGACGGGGTCTGACCCGTGGAGCGTGGAACAGGTGCTCGACGACGTGTCTGTCGTCCTGTTGACGATCCGTGATCTCGAACGGACCGCCGACCACGGGGTCAACATCGCGGCACGAACGCTGTACCTCGTCGAGAACGACCCGGAGCTGATCTACTGACGATGGAGACGCGAAAAGTCCAGAAGGTCGGCGGCGGGACGTACACCGTCTCCATCCCCGTGCAGTGGGCCCAGGAGCACGACATCGAGGCCGGCGGGACCGCCTATCTCTACACGCACCGCGACGGGTCGCTGGTGGTCCGCTGGAACGAGAAGGAACACGGCGACCTCTCGGCGACCGAGATAACGCTCGACGACGAGAACCCCCGCGTCGCCGAGCGGATGCTCCGCGAGGCGTACACCGCGGGATTCGGTCGGATCACGCTCCGGTCTCCGGACTGCCTCACGTCCGAGCAACGCCGAGCGGTCGCGGCCTGTTCGTCACGGCTCGCCGGCGCCGAGATCGCCGAGGAGACCGATGACCGGATCGCGATACAGTGTCTCTTCGACGCCAGCGACGTTTCGGTCCGTCAGTCGGCCCTCCAGCTCCGGTTCACGGCGCTCTCCATGCACGATGCCGCGACCGCGTACCTCTCGGGGGAGACCGACGAGTCCGATCACATCGTCGACAGACACGACGAAGTGGAACGCACCTCCCGGCTCATCCGACGCCACTCGAACCGGTCGCTCCTCGAGCTCGCGGAGCTCGATCAGCTCGGCGTGACCCGTCCGCAGCTGTTCGCTTACGACGTCACGGCTCGCCGACTCGAACGCGTGGCCGACCACGCGGTGACGCTCGTGCGATGCGTCCAGCGGACCGACCGCACCGTTTCGGGGGAGGTGCTGGACGACGTGCGACCGATCAGCGCCGACGCCCGTCTCGTCGTCGCGGACGCCTCCGACGCGGTCATCAACGACGGTCCGACGACCGTCGCTCACTCCGCTCTCGATCGGTGCGAGCAGGTCGTTCGAGCGGCGAACGCGGTGGACGAGACGCTGCTCGATCGAGCGCCCGAAGAGGCGTACGTGACGACCCGAGTGCTCGACAGTCTCGTCCAGACCGCACGGTGCGGCGGAGACCTCGCCGCGCTACGGCTTCGAACCTCGATCGGTACCTGAGGGCCTCTCGTCCGGTCGATCCGAGTCCCGCCCGCGACGGCGGACCCTAACGCTCTGGGATCGGCGATAAGTCGATTTGCTATCGCCGAATGCGATTTATCGGAGGTGCCTCCGGAACGCGCGTCCCTTTTAGGAATCGCCGGAGTAGGGGCCGTATGGTCCGAAACGTCGCGAGCGACATGGCGGAGCTCGACTCCGAGGACTTCTATCTCCTCTCGGGCGTCGAGCAGGGGATGCGCTTCTCGGAGTGGGTCCGCCGCGACAAGCTCCCCGAGTACGCCAGCCTGACGCGCGAAGAGGTCGACTACCGGCTCGACCGGTGTCTCGACCGCGAGCTGATCGAACGGAAGACGATCCAGTACGAGGGGTACCAGCTCACCTTCGAGGGGTACGACGCCTTGGCGCTCCGGACCTTCTCGGAGCGCGAGACCATCGACGGGGTCGGCTCACCCCTCGGGTTCGGCAAGGAGGGAGACGTGTACGAGGTCCAGTCGTTCAAGCCGCTCGCCTTGAAGTACCACCGCGAGGGGTACACCAACTTCCGGGAGGTGAACCGCGAGCGCGAGTACACCGCCGACCGCGACCACGTCTCGTGGCTGTACACCGCGCGCAAGGCGGCCGAGCGCGAGTTCGAGGCGATGGAGGCGCTGTACCCCGACGTGAGCGTGCCGCGGCCGGTCGATCACAACCGCCACGCCATCGTGATGGACAAGTTCGACGGCGCGGAGCTCGCGCGCGCGACGCTCGATCCCGAGCAGGCCGTCGGCGTCCTCGATCTGGTTCTCCGCGAGCTCGTGACCGCACACGAGCTCGGCTGGGTCCACGCCGACATGTCCGAGCACAACGTCGCGGTCGCGGAGAGCGGCGTCACGATCTTCGACTGGCCCCAGGCGGTCCCCGTCGACCACGAGAACGCCCGCGAGTTTCTCGAACGCGACGTGGCGAACCTCCTCCGGTACTTCGGTCGAAAGTATCCACACGAGGTCCCCCGAGACGCCGATGTCGAGGGTATCGCCGCCGCCATCGCCGACGGCTCGTTCGAGACGGTTCGGGCGTTCGTCGAGAAGTAAAGCACGTGTCGCTATATGGAATCGAACCCCCAGCGTCGGTGAGGTGGGGCCGTCGCTCCCTCGACGGGGACCAAGCGCGACACGAGACCGAAGCGCATACCCCGTCTCGCCCGTGTCGACGGGTATGGATTCGAACCACGCGCTGGCGACGGACGACAGCCGACGGAGCCGACAGGTGGTCGACCGATGACCGACGAAGGTCGCGTATCGCGCGACGTCGTCGTCGTCGGCGGCGGCGTCGCCGGGCTCTCGGCGGCCGTCTTCACGGCCCGGCAGGGGCTCGACACGTTCGTCGTCGATCCGGGAGAGTCGATCCTCCGGCGGAACGCGCACCTTGAGAACTTCCCGGGGTTCCCGTTCGGCGTCAGCGCCAGACGACTGCTCGACCTCCTCGGCGAACAGGCCGAGACCGCCGGGGCGGATCGCCTCGACGCGCGGGCGACGCGGGTCGCGGTCGTCGGTTCCGGGGACGGCGACGGCGAATCCGACGACGCCCGATTCGTCGTCACCACCGACGGCGGCGACCGGATCCGGACGCGGTACGTCGTCGCCGCGACGAAGAACGAGGTCGGCTACCTCGACGGGATCGACGGGGTGGGGGTCCTCGACCGCGGGAAGGCGTACGTCGACGTCGACGAGCGCGGCCGGACCGGCGTCGACGGACTGTACGCGGCGGGGCGGCTCGCGGAGAAGCCCCACCAGGCCGCGGTGTGCGCCGGCCACGGCGCGGAGGTCGCCGTCACGCTGCTGGAGGACGACGACGCCCCCTTCTACCACGACTGGGTGACGCCGGCGGGGTACTTCACCGACCGCGGCCGCGAGGTGCCGCCGGGATGCGAGGAGATCGACGAGGAGGAACGGCGCGAGCGCGAGTCCGCCGCGCTCGCCGCGATGCGCGAGCGGTTCGCGGAGCCGCACCCCGACCCGCCGGAGACGCACCCGAGCCTGGAGGAGTAGCGTGGAGAGCGGGGTGACCCGCCAGGTCCTTACTCGTCGACCGCACGGGCTCCGTCGGCTTCGCCGGTGCTGTCGGACCCGTCCGGGTCGCCCGCCTCGATCCGCACGAGGTCGGCCTCGACGTCCTCGACGAACGCGCCCTTCCCGCCCACCGTGACGGTCCCGTCGGCGGTCTCCACGACGAGCGAGTGCTGGACCGGGAACTCGTTGTTCGTCGGCTCCACCATCCCCTGTTTCGCCTCGACGACGCGCCCGACGAGCTCGACGGCCTCGTCGCCGTCCGTCCTCCGTCCACCGACGGTCACGCGGGGAGTCTCCCCGGCTCGGAGGTGCAGGGTCACTTGGAAGAGGGTGTGCCTGAAGTTCGCATACTCCGCCGGCAGCGCCGCCGGCGGCGCGGTCGCGACCTCGCTCGCGGCCGGCCAGTAGTTGCCGAGAAACGAGCCGACGATGACGGGCGCGAGCTGCTCCTGTCTGAAGTGGATCGCCTGTCGGTCCGTGTCCGACCGCCGGAGCAGCTCCGGCGGGGCGACGACGCCGGCCGCGGAGTCGACCGTGAGCAGCGTGGGCATCGCCTCGCTCCACGTTCGGACGACGCTAGCGACGCCGTCGAGCTCGGTCGACCCGTCCTCGGCGCCGCCGGCGGGCGCCTTCCCGTCGTCGGAGACGAGGAGCAACACGAGGACGCCGCGGTCGACAGCGTCCGCGAGCGACTCGCGGACCTCCGGCAGGTGCTTGGCCGCGATCGACAGCGTGACCTCCGACTCGGCGTCGTCGAGCAGCGACCGGATCCGCTTGATGACGGTGACGCGCGATTTGATCACCTCGAACTGCTCGGCCCGTCGCTCCGTCCGCGAGAAGCGCTCCTCCAGTCCGGGGCGGATCGCGTCGGCGTCGGAGCGGAGGCGGTTTATCACCTCGTCGGGCGGGTTCGCGCGGATCGTCGTCGGCACCACGTGGTCGTTCACCTCCACGAATCCGCGGTTCTCGAGCGACTCGCTCACGCTGTACACGTAGCGCTTCGACACGCCGGCTGCGTCCGCGATGGTGCTCGCCTTCGCCTCGCCGTGTTCCAAGAGACTGAGATACGTGTCGATCTCCTTGTCCGAGAGCCCGAACCGACGGAGGAGGCCGTTTAGCGTCCGGTCGTCCATACTCCGGTACACTGCGGGGGAGAACTTATATGGGACGGAGCGTCGCCTCCGCCTTCCCGGCGGGTGGCCCGACCGTCGGCGGTCCGCGACGCTCGTCGGTCGCCGGGTCCCGATCGCGCGTGTAGGCACCCGACACCCGGCCGCGGAGGCCGATGTTCAAATACACGAACAATAATTACACCAAAACTTCATACACGGAGGGCGCGTTTACCCGCGTAATGCAACTCCGCGACGCGCTCGACGACTACAAGCGGACCATCGGACACGCGACCCGGTTCCCCGGCGAACGCCGGACCGTCACCGGTCGGTTCTCGGGCGGCGAGGGGCGGCTCGTTCACGTCGACGACGACGGCGAACTCCGCGACTTCGGCTACCCGTTGACCGGCCGGACGGGCCTCGTTCGCTCCCGGCTCGGACTCGCGGTCGGCGACGACGTCACCTGGCTCGATCAGGTCGACACGCGGCAGCGATACGTCGACGACACGACGCTGATCGAGACCGTCCACGAGGCCGACGCCGCGACGGTGACTCGACACGACGCGACGGTCGGGGACGCGCACCTCACGCGCGCGGCGATCGAGGTCGGCGAGGACGGGCACGCGAACGTCGACCCCGAGCGCCTCTCCCTCGTCGCGTACGCCCGGTTCGCGCCCGACGGCCGCGACGACCGGGTGGGTCAGCTCCGGTACGGCGACGCGGTCGAGATGTACCACGACGCGGAGCACGACTTCCTCGCGAGCGCCACCGGCTTCTCGGAGCTCCGCGGTCAACTCCCGGCGACGTTCCCGGAGCTGCTCGCCGACGCGCCCACCGACCTCCCGCGCGCCCGCGACGGAGACCGGTACGAGGAGGAGCGGCTCTCCGGGGAGGTCGTCGTCGACGTCCCCCTCGAGAACGGCGTCGCGACGGTCGCGTCGCTGCTCACCGACCGCACGGAGACGACGCGTGAGGCCGCCCGCGCCCGGCTCGACGAGCTCTTTGAGACCCTCGACTCCGTCGACGCGCTCGCCGCGGCCGCGAGCGAGACGACCCCCTCCGTCCCCGAGTCGGCGCCGGCCCGGGAGTCGCTGGTCGCCGACCTCCGCGTGCTCTCGCTGCTCTCGGCCGAGTCGGGGCTCCGGATCGCCGGCCCCGACTTCGACCCCTTCTACGCCACCTCCGGGGGCTACGGCTACACCTGGTTCCGCGACGACGCCGAGATATCCACGTTCCTGCTCGACGCCGACGGCCGGCTCGGGCTCGGGCTCGACGACTGGCACGCCCGATCGGCGGCGATGTACGTCGGCACGCAGCGTCCGGACGGCTCCTGGCCCCACCGCGTGTGGCCGCGGGACGGCGCGCTGGCGCCCGGGTGGGCGAACGCCCGCATCGAGGACGGCCCCGACGTCGACTACCAGGCCGACCAGACCGGGAGCGTCATCGCGTACCTCGCGCAGGCGCGCGCGACGGGCGTCGAGGTTGCAGGCCTCGACGGTGCCCTCGTCGCCGCGCTCGCCGGTCTCGACGAGACGCTGGCGGCGGACGGCCGGCCCGTGGTCTGTCAGAACGCGTGGGAGGACAGCGCCGGCCGGTTCGCCCACACCGCGGCGACGTTCCTGGAGGCGTACAGCGAGCTCGCGCTCCACGGAGCGGGGCTCGACGCGGACGCGCTCGACGGCGGTGACGACGCGGACGCGCTCGGTGCCGACCTCGACGCCGCCGCCCTCCCGGACGACCTCGTCGGCCACGCGCGCGATCAGGCGGTTCGGGTGTACGAGGCGCTCGACGACCTCTGGGTGCCCGAACGCGGCTGTTACGCGCTCCGCGAGACGCCCGAGGGGGCGATCGACGACCGACTCGACTCCTCGACGCTGTCGCTGGCGAGCGCGCACCGGTCGTTCGACGCGCTCGCCGAGAGCGACTCGCCCGGCGAGGCGGGCGCCGTCGACGACGAGCGAGTGGACCGGCTCGTCTCGCACGTGGAGACGGTCGTCGACGGGCTCGCCCACGAGAGCGACGAGATCTCGGGGCTGATCCGCTACGAGGGCGACGGGTGGCGACAGGCCGGACAGCTCTCGGAGAAGGTGTGGACCGTCTCGACCGCGTGGGGCGCGAACGCCTGCGCGGAGCTCGCGGCGCTGCTCGACGCGCGCGACGACCCGCGAGCCGACCGCCTGGCGGAGCGCGCGCGCGAGCTGCTCGCGCACGTCTCTCCGGGCGGGTCGCTGTGCGAGCCGACGAGCTACCTCCCGGAGCAGTTCTTCGACGACGGGACGCCAGACAGCGCGACGCCGCTCGGGTGGCCGCACGCGATCCGACTGGCGACGGTCGCGCTGCTCGAGGACCGAGAGCGGCTGGCGGCCGCGCCCGTCCCGTCCGAAGACTGACCCGGGCGGACGGGGCGTCGAATCGGTCTCACGTCGCGTCCGCGAGCACCGCGCCACCGGTCTGCTGGACGACGTAGTAGACGATTATCGAGACGGTGACCAGCGGGTCGGCGAACGGGAGCGAGACCAGCAGCGCGACTCCGAGGTTCTTCAGATTCGTGGTGAAAAACAGGGAGAACGCCCGGTCCCGCTCGATGCCGAACGCGCGCTGACAGCCGGCGGTGAGCGCCGCGCCGACGCCGAAGAGGAGCGTCGAGACGCCCGCGACGGCGAGCAGCGCGTCGGTGTCGACCCCGACGACGCCCGCGCCGGCGACGGCCGTGTAGATCAGGAGGAGTATCGCGAGCGTCGAGCCCCGTTCGACCGCCTCCGCCGACAGCGCGTCGGTCGGAACGACCGCCGCGAGCAGCACCCCGCCGCCGACGATCACGGCGAGGTCCGCGAGGATCGACGCGGTCGGGACCGTGACCTGCGAGCCGACGAGCCGAGTGAGCACGAGGGGGGTCGCGACGGGCGCGAGAAGCAGCGACGCGATCGAGCTGAGCGTCGCCAGCTGCACGTCGCCGCGAGCGAGCCGCGTCCAGACGATCGCGCTTCCAGCGGTCGTCGGGACCGAGAGCGCGATCGCGAACCCGAGGGCGGACGCGTCCGCGACCGCGAGTTCGACCAGGCGCATGCCCGCGAGCGGCAACACGGCGTACGAGAGACAGAGCGAGAGAACGACCACCGCGGCGTACGACGAGTAGTCTATCGCCGCGAACCGAACGCCCCGGAGCGAGGTGAACACGAGGAAGACGACGAGCGGCGTGATCAGCGGGTCGAAATACGGCGACAGCTGCGGAACGAGGACGCCGACGCCGACGGCGCCGAGCACGAGGAGGACGTTCGAGAACCGTGAGAGAGGGTCGATCAGCGCAGAGAGAGCCGTCGTTGTCACTCCGACTCACTCCGAGGGGAGCAAACGTATTCCTGTCGGTCGAGACGATACCCGGACGCGATCGGGCCGCCGGAACCGCCCCCTCGGTGACCGACGCTGACCCGACCGCCCTACCGCCACTCGTCGCGCGGCACGCAGTCCGCCTCCCGGACCGTGATCCACCGCGTCGTCCGCTCGTCGGGATCGCGGTCCCGCTCGAAGAACGTCACCTCCCCGTCTCCCGAGCCGTCGTCGGTCCGCTTGCAGACGAGCTCCGGGCGCTCGGCACGGACACGCGTCGATGACGTGGACATACGTCACGATTCGCTCGGCATCACATAATATCTGTTGGTTTCGATCGGTACTATTGGAAACAACGGCAGTTGTGAACGGACGTTACTTCAGTTCCGAGTAGGGTCGACGACCCGTCGCCTACAGCCGGACGGGAACGCCGCGCTCGTCGAGGTACCGTTTCGTCTCCTCGATGGAGTAGTCGCCGAAGTGGAAGATCGAGGCGGCGAGTCCCGCGTCGGCGTTCGCCTCGGTGAACACCTCGTACATGTCCTCGGGGCCGCCGCAGCCGGAAGAGGCGATGACGGGCGTGGAGACGGCGTCGCACACCGCCGTCATCAGCGGGATGTCATAGCCGTCCTTCGTCCCGTCCATGTCGATGGAGTTGACGAACAGCTCGCCGGCGCCGCGCGCCTCGGCCTCCTCCGCCCATTCGACGGCGTCGATCCCGGTGCCCTCGCGGCCGCCCTTCTTGGTGCACTCGAACCACACCGTCTCGCCGTCGGCGTCCTCGTAGAAGCGCTCGCCCTCGTCGTCGTACCGGCGGCGCGCGTCGACGGAGATGACGATACACTGGCTGCCGAACGCCGCGGCGCCCTCCTCGATGAGCGCCGGGCGTTCGAGCGCGCCGGTCGTGATCGACACCTTGTCCGCGCCCGCGCGGAGCGTCTCCTTGATGTCTTCCTTCGTGCGGATGCCGCCGCCGACCGTGAGCGGGATGAAACACTCGTCGGCGACCGCGTTCACCACGTCGAGCATCGTCTCGCGGCCCTCCGCGCTCGCGGTGATGTCGAGGAAGACGAACTCGTCGGCGCCCGCGGCGTTGTACTTCTTCGCCAGTTCGACCGGGTCACCGGTGTACTCTAAGTTCTCGAAGTTGACGCCCGTGTACACCGCCGCGTCCCCGTCGTCGTCGAGGTCGACGTCGATACAGGGGATTATCCGCTTCGTGAGTCCCATTCGTTACCGGCCGTAGACGACGATAGGGGTTAAAAGGCGCGGGGTCACTCCTCCCGCACCCGCCGGTCGTACCTCGCGACGGCGCGATCGGCGCGCGCCGAGATGCCGTTCGGGTTGCGGGCGGGGCTCCGGTCGCGGCTCCTGGCGACCAGCCCGTCGGAGCTCCCGCCGGCGAGCCCGACGAGCACGTCCCGCCCGGTCGCCGCCCACCGCGAGGGCGTCAACTCCCCGCGGACGACGTCGCCCGCCGCCCCGACCGCGTCCGTCGCGGCGTGGGAGCCCGCCCGCGCGACGACCGTCGGGCGGATCCCGTAGTTCTTCAGGAGCCGGTACGCGAGCGACCGGTACTTCCACCCCCACTCGCGGGCGCTCCGTCCGCCGTCGGCCGCGGTCGGGCTCGGGAGCTCCTTGGTCACGGCGAGGTCGTCGCGCCACGCCACCCCGTGGTCCATCCGGGCCAGCCGGTGAGCGACGTCGCGCGCGCCGCCCGTGTGCAGATACTCGTCGAACCCGTCGAGGTCCCGGAGCGTCTCCCGCCGGAAGACGACGTTCCCGCCCTCGAAGTACGTCACGTCCCGCCCCGCGATCGTCCGGCGCTCCGGGCCGTCGGTGTCGGTCGTGGCGGCGTCCGTCTCCGGATCGCCTCCGACGTCCCCCGGCTCGCGACACGGCTCGACCGGCGTCACGGGCCCCGTCACCACGTCCGCCTCGTCGAGTCCGGACCGAACGGCGTCGAGCCACCTCTCGCCGATCCGGTTGTCGTAGTCGACGAGCGCGACCGCGTCGCCGGTCGCGACCTCGATGCCGGCGTTGCGGGCGACGTTGACCGTGCGGTCGGAGATCTCGACGAGCACGTCCACGTCGTCGCGGTCGCGCACCATCCCGGTCGTTCCGTCCGCGGAGGGGCCGTTGGCGACGATCACCTCCGCGTCGGGGGCGTGAGCCGCCAGCGCGTCGAGACAGGCGGCCAGCCGGTCCCGTCCGTTGAGCGTCGGCACGACGACCGAGAGGTCCATACGCCCGGATATCGGGATGCGGGATTAAAAAGGACTCTGTGCGGCGTCGGCGAGCGGGCCGCTCGGAGAGACGCTCGGGCGATGGGACAGGTCCGTCTAGACGGTCAGGTAGTACACCTGCTTGCGCGCGTCCTTGAAGCTGTACCGGGAGTCGACGAGTCCCTCCTCCTCCAGGCGGTTGAGCGCGTAGCGGACGGTCCGGTCGGGGAGAAGCGACTCGTCGGCGAGCCCCCCCTGCGAGAGGGGCGAGTCGCTCTCCAGCACCTTCGCCACGAGCTTGGCGCTGGGGGGAAGTTCGCGCAGGCGGTCGCGGTATTCGCTCTCTGAGAGGCGGTCCTGGTCGGCGGTCTCCGCGGGACTGGTACTCATTGTACCTTCGAAGCGTCTGCCTATTGGTAAAGGTTAGCTACATATTGGGGAATCCGATTGGGATAATATAATGTGTTAATATCACGTCTCGGCCGGCGGTCAGACCCGATCGATCGGGCACATTTTCCCGCTTCCACGCCGTACGCGTCCCCGTGATCCCGGAATCCCACGTCGACATCTTCGAGCGCGAATCGTACGCCCACCTCGCGACCGTGATGCCGGACGGCACCCCCCACGTGACGCCGGTGTGGGTCGACCACGAGGACCGCGAGTACGTCCTGGTGAACACGGCCCGCGGTCGGCAGAAGGAGCGAAACATCCGGCGGGAGCCGAAGGTCGGAATCAGCGTGCTCGACCCGGACGACCCCTACCGCTACGTCTCGGTCCGCGGCGAGGCGAAGCTGACCGAGGAGGGAGCGAAAGCGCACATCGACGAGCTCGCCCGACGTTACTTCGACGTCGACGAGTACCCGCATCACGGCGAGGAGTCCGGCCCGCGCGTGATCGTCAAGATCCCGACCGAGACCGTCTCGACGAGCGGGTAGCGACTCGAGAGCGGTCGGCGGGCAGCGGCGCGTCTCAACGGGCGGGCAGCGGCGCGTCTCAACGGGCGGGCAGCGGCGCGTCTCAACGGGCGGGCAGCGGCGCGTCTCAAC